>JAHFCS010000027.1 GCA_023249395.1 Gemmatimonadota bacterium | reverse complement strand
GCTCGTCGAGAACCAGTATCTTCGCGCCGCGAAAGAGGGTCTTGAGAATCTCGACGCGCTGCGCTTCACCCACGGACAGCTCGGACACCTTACGATCCGCCGGGACAGCCAGGCCCGTTTCCTTGCTCAGGGCTGTCACTTCGGAGACGGCGCGCGCGTAATCCACCATTCCGCCCTTCAACGGCTCGTCTCCAAGGACGATGTTTTCAGCGACGGTGAGAGTCGGGACGAGCATGAAGTGCTGGTGGACAAGTCCGATGCCTGCGTCGATCGCATCGTTGGTGGACCAGCCCGTGACATCCCGGCCGTTGACCTCGACCTTCCCCGAGTCGGGCTTCATGAGTCCGCCAAGAATGCGCATCAGCGTCGATTTGCCGGCGCCATTCTCACCGACGAGGGCGTGGATCTCGCCAGGCAGCACCTCGAGCGACGCCTCGCGATTGGCTCGCACAGGACCGAAAAACTTGTCGATCCCCTCCATCCGAATGATGGGACCGACTTGTTCGGAAGTATTATCGGCGGAAGCCGTCATCGAGTGCTGGGAACCTTGATGCGGCCGGCGATGATCTCCTGCTTGAGCTGCTCGACGCGGGCGTGTACGCTGTCGGGAATCAGAGGCTTGTTGCGGGAATCGTAGATGTAGCCGACTCCGCCTTCCTTCAATCCGAAGGAGTAGATGCCGCCCTTGAAGGTCTTCGATTGAACCCGCTGGATGGCATCGAAGACTGCTGCGTTCACTCCCTTCACCATCGACGTGAGGATGTGGCCGGGCGCTTCATCGTTCTGGTCGGCATCCACTCCGATGGCGAGCTTGTTCGTCACTCGGGCCGCCTCGAATACGCCCTGTCCCGTTGATCCAGAAGCGTGAAAGATGACGTTGACTCCGGACGAGTATTGGCTGAGAGCGAGCTCCTTGCCCTTGCCGGGGTTCTTGAAGGCGTCCGGTGTGACTCCGGCGTACTGGGCTATCACCTCGCAGTCGGGGCAGACGTATTTCACGCCAGCGCGATAACCAGCCTCGAACTTGTGGATGAGCGGAATGTCCATGCCGCCGACAAAGCCGATCTTCTTCGATTTACCCACTAGAGCAGCCATCGCCCCAACGAGAAATGAGCCCTCCTCTTCGCGGAACTTGAGCGCGGCAACATTGGGAGGCGGTGGTATCACGTTTCCCTTGTCATCAACCGCAAGCGCGTAGTCCACGCAAGCGAATGAGACTGCGGGATACTCCTTCGCGAGATTGGTGATGTCGTCGGAGAAGATGAACCCGACTCCGATGACGAGATCCATCTTCTCGGCGGCGAGCAGCCTGAGTCCCGCCTCGCGGTCGGAGCCTTCACCGGGCTCGATGAAGCGAACGTTGGCGCCGATGGTTCTTGTGGCGCTGTCCGCACCGGCGTAGGCGCCATCGTTGAACGATTTGTCACCGCGTCCGCCGACGTCGAGGACCACTCCGACATTTGTCCCGCCGGTTCTGGCGGCACTCACCAATCCGCCACGGCCGGCAAACAGCAGTGTGACGTGCACAGCGAGAAGAGCTGCGGCGACGATGAGTAGTTTGCGCATCTGAGGGGGGAAGAATCGTACACAATTCGTTGTCCGGCAAGGCGACGCTCCCCTTTCTATCGCCTGGTGTTCCCGGTTGATTTCACTCCATGCCAGAGCGTATCCGAACACGCTTTCTTGTTGTTGGAAGCGGCGTTGCAGGGCTCCACACGGCGCTCCGGGCATCGTCCGAAGGTCACGTGACGGTGTTGACCAAACGGTCGCTGTTCGACAGCGCGACAGCCTATGCTCAGGGTGGAATCGCGGCGGCGCTCGGCGCTGGAGATTCTCCCGAGCTTCACAGGCGCGACACGCTTGCAGCCGGCGCCGCGCTGTGCGACTCAAAAGCGGTGGAGATCCTGGTGGAAGAGGGACCGGCGCGCGTGCGTGAGTTGCAAACCGCGGGCGCTCGTTTCGACCTCGAGCCCGGAGGGAATTTCAAGCTGGGCCGTGAAGCAGCGCACTCACGACGGCGGATAGTTCACGCGCACGGCGATCAGACCGGAGCTGAGGTGGCGCGGACGCTGATCGATCGCGTCACCAACAGTAAGCGGATCACAGTGATGGAGCGTACGCGGGTGCTCGATCTGATCGTCGCCGGTGGCCGCTGTCACGGAGTCCGCGCGACTATCGCCGGCGCGCCCGTCGACATCATTGCAGATGCGACTGTGCTCGCCACCGGCGGATGCGGACAGGTTTATCGCTACACGACCAATCCGCAGGTGGCGACAGGCGATGGATACGCCATCGCCCATCGGGCCGGCGTGCGACTGGCCGACATGGAGTTCGTCCAGTTTCATCCGACAGCGCTCGAGACGCCGGAGAATCCACTGGCTCTGATCTCCGAAGCAGTGCGTGGCGAAGGCGCGGTGCTTCTTAACGACGCCGGTGTGCGCTTCATGCTGAAGCGCCACAGACTGGCAGAGCTGGCACCGCGCGACGTGGTAGCACGGGAAATCTTTCGCGAGCGAGCGCGGGGAAGCAGAGTATGGCTCGATGCGCGGATGCTCGGCGCTTCGTTCAGAAAGCGCTTTCCTGGTATCTTCGTGATATGCGGGGCACGCGGCATCAATCCGGAAAAGGACCTGATTCCCGTGATTCCCGCCGCGCACTACATGATGGGCGGCATCGTCACTGACTTGACGGGGCGTTCGACACTGGAGCGACTGTACGCGTGCGGAGAGGTCTCGCGCACGGGCGTTCACGGGGCAAACCGCCTGGCATCGAACTCGCTGCTCGAAGGGCTCGTATTCGCGGAGCGGGTTGCCCGCGACATGATCGCCAGGTCGCCGCTCAAAGGCGCGCCGCGCAAGAAGAGCTGGGATGCACCGCCGCTGATCGACCGCGGCGCCGCCCAGGTGGCGGCCGACGACGTCCGGAGTGTGATGTGGGAGCACGCCGGGATTGCACGGACGGCAAAGGGACTGCGCGAATGCCTGTCGGTTTTGTCGGCGATCGAGCAGCGACTACCCATCGGCGCGACCGAAGAAGCGAACATGGTGGAAACGGCGCGTCTCATCGCCGAAGCGGCGTTGATGAGAAAGGAATCCCGCGGTGGCCACTATCGCAGCGATTTCCCACACTCGAAGCGCAAATGGCGTGGCAGGCACATAGAATGGTGATATGACGACATCACTCATGGGGCGAAGGACGGCATCGACCACGCGGGAAGTCGCGGATCTGCAGGCGAGGATCAAGAGACTCGCGACCAAGCGGAACGCGGTGATCCTCGCGCACAACTATCAACGACCTGAAGTGCAGGATGTCGCCGATTTCGTGGGGGACTCGCTCGGTCTGAGCCGCGAGGCGGCAAAGACCGACGCCCAGGTGATCGTGTTCTGCGGCGTGCACTTCATGGCCGAGACGGCGGCAATCCTGTCGCCGAACAAGATGGTTCTCCTTCCCGATCTGGCCGCTGGTTGCTCACTCGCCGCAACGATCGACGGTGACCAGCTGCGCGAGTGGAAAGCCGAGCATCCAGGGGCAGCGGTTGTCTCGTACGTCAACACCACTGCCGAAGTGAAGGCGGAGAGCGATTACTGCTGTACGTCGGGGAACGCGGTGGAGATAGTGAACTCCATCCCGGAGGACCGGGACGTCCTCTTTCTTCCCGACATGTTCCTTGGCGCTCATGTACGGCGCGTCACCGGGCGGAGGAACATGCATGTCTGGATGGGCGAATGTCACGTCCACGCCGGGATTGATCCGGAGAACATCAATCACCAGCGCGCATTGCATCCCGGGGCGGAATTCCTGATTCACCCCGAATGCGGGTGTGCAACCAGCGCCGTCGAAGCGGTATCAGCGGGCGACGTAGATCCCGAGGGGGTGCAGATTCTTTCGACCGAAGGGATGATCAACAGGCCCCGCATCTCGGATGCAAATGAATTCATAGTCGCAACGGAAGTGGGAATCCTTCACCGGCTGAGGCGCGAGAATCCGACAAAGACATTCTTCCCGGCCAACGAACTTGCCGTCTGCGCGTTCATGAAAGTCACGACTCTTCCGAAAGTTTTGAGATCGCTCGAGCGACTCGAGCATCACATCACCGTTGACCCCGAGACCTCTGCCCGCGCACGCAAGGCGATCGAGCGGATGATTGCGATTGGAGGCAACAGGCCACTCTCGCCAAAGCCGGAAACTACAGAGGATCCGGGGGAATGAAGCGAAGCAGGCGGGTGATAGCGCTTGCCGAGCGGGGCTTCGCGCCAGTGAGAGGGCTCCGGTTTCCGTATGCGCGCCTGATGACGACCACACTGGTGCGCGATGCTCTCGACGAGGACGCGGCGACAAACGACATCACGAGCATTGCCACGATCGTTTCTGACCGTCGCGCGCATGCTGCGATCGTCGCTCGCGAGTGGGGCGTGATTGCGGGAATTCCGCTGGTGCGTGAGGCGTTTCGGCAGCGCGATCCGAAGGCGTCGGTCCGCACTTCGGTGCGGGACGGACAGCGCGTGCGGACGTCCACGTCGGTGGTGTTCATCACCGGCCACGCCCGCGGGTTGCTCTCGGCGGAACGTGTAGCGCTCAATTTCCTGCAGCATCTGTCGGGAATCGCGTCGCTGACGGCCCGTTACGTGGACGCGGTGAAGGGCACGGGTGCGAAGATTCTCGACACCCGGAAGACGACACCGGGCTGGCGTCGCCTGGAAAAGTACGCGGTTCGTGCAGGCGGTGGTCTAAACCACCGGATGGATCTTTCCTCTGCCGTTCTCATCAAGGACAACCACCTGGCAGCGCTCAATGGCGACGTCGAGCTCGCGGTGCGACGGGCACGTGAAGCCGCTCCCGCGGATACCCGCGTGGAGGTGGAGTGCAACAGCCTCGATCAGGTACGCTCCGCGCTGATAGCGGAGGCGGACGTGATAATGCTCGACAACATGTCGGATTCGATGATGAGGGAAGCAGTCGAGATCGTGAACGGCCGGGCGGTGACCGAAGCATCGGGCGGAGTAACGCTCGAAAGAGTTCGATCGATCGCCGAGTCAGGCGTGGACTGGATCTCGGTTGGTGCGCTGACGCATTCGACGAAAGCGATGGACTTGGCGCTCGACTTCGAATAAGTCGCGATCTCGGAGATCCAGAATCGCGTAACGACGGTTTTGCTCCGGTCAGGACTTCAGGTCCTCCCGCCGCAGCCATCGCCAGTGCGTGAAGAAGAGGCCGGACGCGATGACGATCATCAGCAAGCTGGCGACCAGCGTTCTCATCGATCGGAAGCGGACGTTGCCGATCTGATCCAGGCGCTCATCGTCGAACATCTGTCGAAGCTCTTTGTCGTTCGGTGCAGCCGCGACGGAATCACCGCCCGCGGAGTTGGGTGCTTTTGCAGGCGCGGGGGCTCGCTGCATCTGCTCGCGCTTATATGCGGCGAACGAGGTCAGCGAAGCACCTCGCCCGAATCCCTCCGCGCGCAAGGGATCACTCAGATTGAATGCCGCGTTGACGATCGCCGCGGCGGCAATGAGAAAGGTGATGATTGCGACGAGGCAAACGGCATATCCGTAGACCTGGGCGATGCGGTTGGATCTCTCCATTTCAGCCTCCGTTTCCGGTGACGATGCGTGGCGCACTCTCGAGCTGCCGGCCCAATTCCGCCGTGTCCGTGGCCGGCTCATCACAGGCATAGGACCGGCAGACGTAAGCGGTCGGACTTCCATCGCGAGTGACGCGGTTTGCCAGCAGGGCAATCCTTCCGCGGGATTCGGCATCTCCGCCGGCGAGCACGAGAGAGGGAACGTAGTGCGCAGCCACCTCCCGCTCCAGTAGCTTGAATCGAGTGTCTGCTGGATTGCCCGCGATTGCAACTTCCACAGCGCCGTTGACGGCCATGTCCGCCACGCCGAGCATATGGCCAAACCCGGTCGGATATTTCGTCAACGCGGCGGCAGTCGCCTCGAGAACGAAGATCGCGCGCCGTCGCATCTCGGTGTCGTCGGAGAGCTCCGCAACGTGAAGCAGGAGTTCCACGGCCAGCGAATTTCCCGAGGGCATCGCGTTATCGGTGATGTCACGTGGCCGTGTGATGAGCTGTTCGGCGTCGCTCGCAGTGTCGAAGAAGGCACCGATGGCATCGTCCCAGAACCACTGGATCATGGCCTCAGCGATTACGACGGCGCGGTCTATCCACACCACGTTGAAGGTGAGCTCGTAGAGGGCGATAAAACCCAAAGCGATGGAGGCATGATCCTCGAGGAAGCCAGGAATCCGCGTTTCACCACCGGTGTGCGAGCGCATCACCCGGCCGTCCCTGACCAGCTCGCGAAAAAGGAACTCTCCGTTCGCGAGAGCAAGGCGCGCATGATCGGGTTCGCCAAAAACACGGGCGGCCGTTGCGATGCCACAGAGCATCAGGCCGTTCCAGCCGGCGAGGATTTTCTCGTCACGTCCGGGCCACACTCGCTTCGCGCGCTCCGAGTAGAGGGTTTCGTTCGCCACGTTGATCCGCGCCTCGAGATCTTCCTTCGAGAGACCGCTGCGTGATGCCGTGACCGCTGGATCGGTGGCGACGTTCAGAATGTTCCTTCCTTCGAAATTACCGCGCGGCGTCACACTGTAATAGCTCTTCACGAGCGGCGCCTCGGCACCAAGAAGAGAGTCGAGCTCCTCAGTGCTCCAGACGTAGAACTTGCCTTCATGGCCCTCGCTGTCGGCGTCGAGCGATGAGTAGAACCCTCCTTCGGGCGACGTCATCTCGCGCTCGAGCCACGTGATCGTCTCGCAGGTAACGCGACGCATCTCGGAGTCTCCTGTCGCCTGCCAGAGATGGGCTCCGAGCCGAACCAGAAGTGCGTTGTCGCAGAGCATCTTCTCGAAATGCGGGACGAGCCATATCGCATCGACCGTGTAGCGGTGGAATCCGCCTCCGATCTGATCGTATAAACCGCCGCGCGACATCTTCTGGAACGACTGCGTGACCATCTCGAGAGCGTATGCGGTGCCCGTGCGTTTCGAATAACGGAGCAGAAAATCGAGCGCCATCGTAGGCGGGAACTTGGGCGCTCCCTCGAAACCTCCATTGCGAATATCGTAGCGCTGCGCGAGTCCTCGGTAAGCGAGATCGAGCTCATGCGGCGTAAGCGGACCCTCGTGGCGAGCGTGGCCTTTCGCTGAATCGTAGATCTGCAGGAGCTGCGCCGATGTGCTGGCAATTGCCTCGCGCCGATTGGCATAGGCATCGGCCACCGAGCGGAGAACCCGACTGAAGGAAGGCATGCCCTGCCGGTCAGCGGGTGGATAGTATGTCCCGCCGAAGAACGGAACTCCCTCCGGAGTGAGAAAGACGGTCATCGGCCAGCCACCCTGGCCGGTCAGTGCCTGGATTGCCTGCATGTAGATACTGTCGAGGTCGGGTCGCTCCTCACGATCGACCTTGATATTGACGAACAGATCGTTCATCAGCCGCGCCGTTTGCTCGTCCTCAAAGGACTCGTGCGCCATCACATGGCACCAGTGACACGCTGCGTAGCCGATGCTGAGGAGAATCGGCCGATCCTCGCTTCGCGCGCGGGAGAGTGCTTCCTCTCCCCACGGATACCAGTCAACCGGATTTTCGCGGTGCTGGAGAAGGTAGGGGCTGGTCTCTCTGGCGAGTCTGTTGGGCATCGTGACTACCGCAATATGTAGCCCGTTGCCTCCTCGAGCACCGCGCGCTCACTCTTGAAGGCGATGAGCTCGAGCGCTTGTCCGATTTCCACCCAACGCGCTTCATTCACTTCATCGTCGTGGTCTGCAACGTCACCCGCGACGTATCTCATCAGAAAGAAGTGAACGAACTTGTGATATCGGACACGCTTTCCAGCAGCCGTGGACTGGTACCAGTACTCGACCGTCTTCATCTTATCGAGAATTGTCGCGTCGATACCGGCCTCTTCACGCACTTCGCGCAAGGCGGCAACCTCCGGTGTCTCGCCTACATCAACCAGCCCTTTCGGTAGCTGCCATCGCGGCGGAGCCCCGACCGAGATCAGCACTACTTCCGCACTACCGCCAGCGATTGGACGAAAGACGATTCCGCCCGCGGAGACCAATATTTGCGTGGGAATCCTGCTCCGAACTCTCGTCATGCAGGCAACAGCTCCGTCTGAGCGTTAGTTTCATGCCGCAGTCGGCGGCGGGCCGTGTAAGACCTCTTGCCGAATCGGGACCCTGTCCCAAGACAAACCAGCAGAAGAAAAAGACTACCGACGACAAACACGGATCATTTAACGATGAAATCAGCCGTCCCTTCGGACCTCGAAAGCTATCTCGCGCAGAACGATGCGCGAATCCACGACGAGCTGTTCGAGTTCCTGCGAATACCGAGCGTGAGCGCCAGGTCGGAGCACAACGCAGACACCGCCCGTGCGGCCGAGTGGCTGAGGCAGTCGCTGGAAAAGGCCGGCATGACTGCGCGTATCCATCCGACATCAGGTCATCCCATCGTGGTGGGCGAGTGGCGAGGCGCTCCGGGCGCCCCCACGGCCCTCGTTTACGGTCATTACGACGTCCAGCCGGCTGAGCCGCTCGATCTATGGACGTCACCGCCCTTTGAGCCGACGGTGCGCGATGGAAAGATCTACGGCCGTGGGTCGGTGGACGATAAAGGGCAGCTCTTTCTACACGTAAAGGCACTCGAGGCACATCTCGCCACCCGGAAGACTCTTCCTCTCAACATCGTCCTGATCGCCGAAGGTGAGGAGGAGGTCGGGAGCGCGAACCTCGAACGATTCATCAGCGAGAATGAGGAGCTTCTCAAAGCGGACGTGGCGGTGATCTCGGACTCGGCGATGTTCGCTCCGGGCCAGCCGTCGATTCTTTCATCGCTGCGCGGACTGGCGTACTTCCAGATAGACGTTCAGGGTCCCATCTGCGACCTGCATTCAGGAAGCTATGGCGGCGCTGTCGTAAATCCGGCAATGGCGCTGGCCCGCATTCTCTCCACCATGCATGACGAGAACGGTCACATCGCGATCGACGGATTCTACGACAAGGTGCGCGTCTGGGAGCCGCGAATCCTCGAGCAGATGCGTAAGCTCCCGTTCGATGAAGAAGACTTCCGAAAGGACATCGGTGTATCGAAGCTCGGCGGGGAGAAGGGATACAGCGTACTCGAGCAGCTCTGGGCCCGCCCGACATGCGAGGTGAATGGTCTCTTCAGCGGATATACCGATGAAGGGGCGAAGACCGTCCTGCCGGCGAAAGCGATGGCAAAGGTGAGCTGCAGACTCGTGCCCGATCAGGATCCAGCCGAGATCGAGAAGCTCCTGGACGCGCACCTGATGCGGGTTGCGCCGGAGGGCGTGACCGTCACCGTAACGCACCTGCACGGCGGCCGACCGTGGAGAGCGGAGCTGGACGGACCGGTCTACGACGCCGCGCGGCGCGCGCTCAAGTCAGCCTTCGAGCGTGATGCGGTGATCGTCGGCGAAGGCGGGTCGATCCCGGTGGTCGGCGATTTCGAGCGAATACTGGGTACGCCTGTATTGCTCGTGGGATTCGGACTACCCGGCGAAAATGCGCACGCACCCGACGAGTGGATAAGCGAGGAGAATTTCAGGAAAGGAATGAGCGCGATGGCCGTGTTGTGGGACGAGTACGGAAGGAACGGGAAGCCTTAAGTCGTTCCTGATCAGTTCCCGGGGCGCACCACTACCGGCACGCCGGTCACAAGGGGAAGCCCGAGAGTGGCGAGCGCCGCGCGTGCCTGGCGCCGGCGGAGATTCCATTCGAACCACTCGTCCGGGTGCAGGCGAGGGCCGTTGCCGTAGCGGGCGACGATCGCTTCGCGGACTTCGGTCCGCATCGGCTCGGAGATCGTCCCCAGGCGCGAGACGACCACAGGAATCGCATTGGGGGACAGCTGCTGCGTGATGTAGGCAGCGTCCAGTTTTCCGGTTGTCGCGGATCTGTCGATATTCGCCGAAGCGATCCATGCCTCGTGATTCCAGAAGACGAGAACGGTGAACGCTACCACGGCGACGGTGAAGATCTGCCTGAACAACACTCCAGTATCGAGCGTACGCATGACGCCGACCGTCAGCGCGATCAACGCGGCGACGAGCACGACCATGTACACCTGGGCGTAAAGTCGCAAGACGGTGTAGCCGTAGGCCACCTCGTACAACGACACACGATGAAATGCGGACGCGAGGATAATAGCGACCGCCAGGAGGAGCGCGATGGTCACCGCTCGCACTCGGCCGGCTTGGCCGTTCGCTCCTCCGTAGCGCTCGCTCACCAGAATGAGAAGCACCGAGCATGTCGCGACGATCGTGAGCTCACCGAACCCGCGTCGGGCGTACTCGGCGAAAGTGATTCCCGAGCCGGGCATACTGGGCGCGTTGCCGAAGAGGTAGCTGAGCTGGACGGCGATGAAGAGCCAGAATAGCGCGGCTACGGCGGAGACGAGAATCAAGCGCTCGGTCGCTCCGATCGGCCGTTCGTTGCTGTCCTGTGCTGGGCCAGCGACTGGTAGTGAGCCGAGCTGAACTGGCATTAAGGCCGCGAAGCTATACGCGCCGAGGACCACCACGAGGAGCACCAGGAAGAAGATTGTGCGCGGGATGAACGACCATGTCGCGATGATTCGCGCGATCTCGTCGCGCCAGAGCGCGAACAGCGGGTCCGCACTCGCGAGGAGCAGTGCGAAGAAGATCACCACAGGGACAGTGATCACGATCCCGCGAACGCCGGCGCGTGCGCGCGTCGAGTGGAACACCCGTGTCAAATCGACCAGTCGCTTGAATGACTGTGCGAGGGCATTTCCGGCGGCCACAAAAGGGGCGAAGACGACAAACGTCGCAGAAAGTCGTCGGAGCCCGGAATCGATGGTGAGCAGCATCGCCAGCGAAAGAAAGAGCATGACCGCCAGGCAGACGAGTCCATCGATGAGGGGATCCGCGGACACGGCTGCGCCGGCGGCAAGAATCGTCGCGGTCGCCAGCATGAGGATCACGGAGCTGTTGAGCGTGCGATGCGCGCGCATCACGAGGATGAGGCCGAGCGATGCGGCTGCCGTCCAGATCCCCCAGTTCACTCCGGGGAGCGCGGCGTACATGATGTATGCTCCGATGCCGGCGACGATGAGCGCCGCCATCCAGACGAGTCTGGAATCGTATTACGCT
>JAHFCS010000422.1 GCA_023249395.1 Gemmatimonadota bacterium | reverse complement strand
CACTACGTGATCTCGCGCCACTCGTGGAATGCGAAATTGAATGCATTCACCGCCACGATGGACGGCGATACACTTGACGCCAGTCTGCTCCTCATCCCTAAGCTCCTCTTCCTTCGTGCCGACGATCCGCGCTTCGCCGGCACGGTCGCTGCGATCGAGCGCGACCTCAAGCACGGGGACTTCGTCTACCGTTACATCGAGCGCGATGACTTCGGAGCGCCAGAGAACGCCTTTCTGGTCTGCACGTTCTGGTACATCGAGGCACTCGCTGCGCTGGGCCGACGTGAGGAAGCGGTTGCGCTGTTCGAGAAGATTCTGTCAGCGCGCAGTTCGCATGGTATGCTGGCCGAGGATCTGGACCCGAATACCCTCGAGCAGTGGGGCAATTTCCCCCAGACGTACAGCATGGCCGGAATCATCAGCTGTGCAACAGCTTTGTCACGATAGCTCCATCAATTGACACGGGTCGGCTGACAAAATAGGTTGGATTGAGATGCACTAGCGAGCGTCTGTACCATTTCGCCAAATCATGTCAATGCCTCCCATCGTTAACCGCCTTCCGAATCTCATCCTCGCCGTCGCCAATAATGGCGGCTGCGTGATGCGCGGAGCGCGGAGGCGACGGGGCTGACAGTACCCTGTTTGAATGAGCAATCGCCCCCGCGTTCCGACTGGATGCGGGGGCGATTTCGTTTTTATCACCGGTGAAAGCGCTTTGGATGAATGTCCCGGGCCCTGAGCCGAAAATGGAGGAGTGATGAGGAAGCATTACCTGCTGGTGAGCGACTTTGATCAAACGTTGAGCTTCGATGATTCCGGACTGGCATTGAGCGAGATGCTCGGAATCACAGGCTTTGAGGAGCGCGTCGCCGACATCTCCCGTCTGCATTTCGTTCAGGAAGGCGCCGAGCTCGCATATCTGCTGCGTCACGATCCCGATTTCCGCCGGGTGAGCGAGATGGATCTCGTAGAAATTGGCCGTCACATCCGGCTGAAGCGGAACATTGGGCTGCTGGCTGAATTCCTCAGAGACGGCATCGAGGGACTGACTTTCGACTTCTATGTCGTCTCAGCCGCCCCGTGGCTTGTCGTCCATTCGGCGTTGCAGGGCATCGTGTCCCCTGACCGCATCATCGGCGCCCACTTCGGGTTCAGTCGGGAAACGGGTGGGGTTGAATCGATCATCCAGGTTCCCGCTGGTTACGGCAAGGTGGCCGCAGTCGATTCGCTGCGTCTTCGACTCGGAATACCGAGCGATCGCGTTGTCTATGTGGGCGACGGCAGCTCCGATATCCACGTCATGCTGCACGTGAACCGTGGCGACGGGCTGACGATTGCCGCCTCTGAAACGAGACACATTGCGCAGATAGCGCGACGCACCGTCATCAGCGACGACGCTCTCAGCGTGCTGATCCCCGTGCTCGAGGAAATCGCCGGATACGACCCGACCCAGATCCGTACCGTGTTCGAGGAACAGGGACTGCTCATTCAGGAATGGGACCGCGTGCGCACCGACTGGCTCACAATTCGCGAGGGATCTGCGCTCGCGAGCTCTGTCGAGCCTGCCGCGTGATGATCTCACCCTTCTGCCAATCACTCAACTCACAATGATTCGTTACCTCGGGTACTTCGCCGGCTTGTTGACGGTCAGTTCGTTTCTTCCGCAAGTCGTTCGAGCCTTGCGGACACGCCGGACACGCGATCTTTCGCTCGAAGGTCTCTCACTGCTCGTCACGGCGAGCACCCTTTGGGTCGTGTATGGCACTATCACTACCGATTGGCCGGTGATACTCACCAACCTCGGCATGGGCGCGCTCAACGGCGCGCTAGTGGTCACGAAGCTTCGGTACCGTTAGCCGCAGGATTTCGAGATTGTCGTTGTTCCGGGCGACGGCGATGAGACGCGCGCCGTTTGCTCCCCGGAGGGACTTCATGTGCCGCACTTCGCCGCCAATGGCGAGGCCGAACTTCTCAAGATCCACGGCTTCGAACCGTCCTTCCCCCGCCCCGTGAAGGAGTTGGCCGTAGCTTGCATCGTAACGGCCGTACATCGGGGTCACTCCGTAGAAATTGCCCCCCAGCAGGAGATCCGTTTTCCCGTCGCCGTCGAAGTCCTCGGCAACTGTCGCATAAACCGGCGCGAACTGCGCCTCGGCGGGAAGCGACTTGAGTGTGAATGTGCCATTGCCGTTGTTGAGCGCGACTGCGCTCGCGAACGTGAACGCCTCACGCACTTCGGCTTTCTTCAGATCGGCAGAGGGGAAAATATCGTCGACCTTGGCGTCGCCGAAATCCCTGAACGACACGTACTTGCTTCGAAGCGGGGGATTGAGGCGCAGCAGCTCATCCCGCCCGGCAACCGGATAACTCACACCGTGCTTGTAGAAGGTGATGATTTGCTGAAGTGTCCCGTTGTGCGCGAAATCACCGATGTACATTCGCGCCGGGTCGTCGCGCGACGCCCTGAGGTAGGAATTGAGACCGAGGTTGCCGAGCACCAGATCCTTGCGACCGTTGCCGCCTAAATCGACCGCAGTGACGCTGTTCCACCAGCCGTTCGAATCCGACAGTCCAGCCTCCTTGGTGCGATCGACGAGTCGGCCGCTCTCCTGACGAAATACGCGGACGGGCATCCACTCGCCGGCGACAACCAGATCCAGCTTTCCGTCGTTGTCGTAGTCCACCCAGGCGGCGGACGAAACCATTCCTGCACGCGCCAACGCCGGCGCCTTCTCGAGTGTGACGTCCGTGAAATGACCGGTTCCATCATTCTGAAGCAGGTAACTCCTGGGAATTGAGCCGTAGCTGCGGGAAACAACGCGGCTGCCGACGAATAGATCGGGATGTCCATCGTCGTTGAAATCCCCGACGGCAACGCATCCACCATTCTCGAAGAAGTCCGGCAGCGCCCACTCTGCCCGGCTGAAATGCCCGAGTCCGTCGTTCAGGTACAGCCTGTCGCGGAGTGCGTCCTGAGCTCCCCAGAATTCGTTGCCACCGCTGACAACGAAGAGATCCTGTTTTCCGTCGCCGTTCGCATCG
>JAHFCS010000421.1 GCA_023249395.1 Gemmatimonadota bacterium | reverse complement strand
AATCCCAAGGTCGTAGGTTCGAAACCTACACGGCCCACCACATAGGCCCCCATCGTCTAGTGGCCAAGGACTCCGCCCTTTCAAGGCGGCAACAGGGATTCGAATTCCCTTGGGGGCACCATATTTTCGCAGGTCAGAGGGGGTACGGCCTCTGATTTGGTGCCCGATTTGGTGCCCGATTGATTTTCAACTGCGCCCAGAGCGCCGCTGAACAGGTCGCCGATGCTGTCGGCTGCGGCTCTCTGGGTGCGGCGATCGGACCAGCAGTAGGTGTCCATCGTGTATGCCGACGAATGGTGACCGGCAATCTCTTGGACGACCTTCGGGCTGTTGCCCTGCCTGAGCATGAGCGAGAGTGCAGTATGGCGCAGGTCGTGAAAACGCGGCGCCAGACGCGAAGACTTCCTGAACTCCTGCCAGACCCACTCGAAACGCGACGGCCACCACGGCTCGCCATCCTCTTCAGAGAACACCAGCGGGCCATACTCAAGCTGGTAGCCCTCGTCGGCGAGTTCTCGACGCGCCCGGCGGTCCTCGTGTTCGTCCTTCGCGAATGCCAGCGCAGTGACCAGGATTGCAGGCATCTCGATGGTTCGGCGCGATCTCTCGCTCTTCGGACCCTTCAGCTCGTATCCGTTAGGCCCTTCATCCCACGCTCGGACGACCGAGATCGTACCGCGCACGAGGTCAACGTCATCCCAGCAGAGTGCGAGGATCTCGCCGCGGCGCATGCCGGTCGTGACCGCCAGCAGTACGGGCAAGTACAGCCGAGTCCCTTCCACTGCGTTCAGAAGCGCAGCGACCTTGTGCTCGCTGAGTACCTCGACTCGATGCCGCTTGGGTCGCGGCAGTTCGACGCCGCGCTCAGTGTCAGCCGGGTTGAATGCGATCCTATCCAGCCTGACGGCCTGCGAGAGGGCCTTGTGCAGCACGGCGTGTGTCTGAATCACGGTGCGTGCCGAAAGACCGCGCCCGCCGTTCGCCTTGGGCAGTTGCATACGCGTATACAGTGCCTGGATTGCCTCCGCGCTCAGCTTCTGTAGGCGCAGCTCTCCCAGTTCGGGCTTCAAGTACCGGCGAATGATTCCCTGATAGCCCTTGAGCGTCGAGCCTGCTCGTCCGATCGGCGCGTAGTCCCTGATCCATGTGTCGAGCCAATCGGCCACGCTCTGGCCTTCGGGCTTGACGTACATACCCTGGTCACCGGAGGTGAGTAGTCGTCTCATCTCCCGGTCGGCGGCGGATCTAGTGCCGCTGACGTAGTAGAAGTCGCGTTGGCGATTGCCGGCACCGTCGCGGCATCGGTCAACGACAATCTTCAACCGATTGCGGACCACCACGCCATTTCTCTTGTAGGGCTGCACGTGCGCTTTCATACTCCGGTGCCTCCAGACACGGTTTGGCGATGCATTCGTTTGCGACATCGGTCGCTACAGGTCTTCCTGTCAGACCGGGCCTCGGTCGCATCCCACCAATCGCCACAGACCGGACACGGGCGATACTCTCGCTGCCCATCGACCGCGAGCGCGAACTGCAGCCACATTGCCGCAATGAGCGACCGAACTTCGAACGTGAGTCGGAGACCATCTGGTTGCGCGCTCGTTACTCGCATCACCACGCGTACAGTCGCGCACATCTCGGACACGAGATTGGCGAGAGCGGCGCGAGCCGCCGCCTCCGGAAGGCTGGCCCTCATGAGCGGGGTGGCCGGCTCGAACTCGTCATTGAACGTCTGTGGAGTGGTCAACCCCAGGTCGCGTTGTGCGGACGCAGTGCGTGTCCAGACCATGTACTTGGGTGCCGGTTTGCCGGGCTCGACGAGGGAGTCGTACGGCTTCACAAGCAGATCCATCCCTATCAGCTCATCAGCCCGTCCTTCGTTGATTGCGTCCCAGAGTCGTAGCGCGAAGGCGAGCATTCGGCGGTGCCCCCGCCATATCTCGAGGCTGCGACCCTCCGAGTACACGAGGAACGGATCGCTGGCCGCCATCTCCTTGCTGGTCGCTATGTGGTCATCAACAACCACGACTCCGCCGTTTTCAAGGTCGCCGTACCTGACGGCGAACTCTGCAAAGGCGTCTTCGGTGTCTCGCACGTCGGCGAATCTCCGAAACAACGCCGGCTCACTCTTCAGGGGCTGATAGCCATCATCTGCGGGGTGGCCGGCCAGTAGTCGCTGGTTCTGCGGACCGATCCATCGGCTCTCTGCCATGCGCCACCACTGGAAGTCCACAAGGGCGGCCGGTGATGCTGAACTGATTCGCGCTGTCACATCTCTGTCCTCCATAGCCGTCTACCTATATGCAGACACGGACACCATACTTCGCATAGGACAATGCCCGCAAGAGAAAGGCGGATTGATGCTCAGGATTCAGAAGCTCCGGGAGGCCAGGGGGCTTAGCCGGTCAGCTCTGGCTCGCATCGCCCTTATGCATGCGGCAACGGTCGGGCAGATCGAGAGCCGCTACATCGGGCGACCGTACCAGTCGCAGCTCGACAAACTCGCCGAGGCTCTTGAGTTCACGGGCGAGGCGGATGAGCTTCTCGAGGAAGTCGACGCCGATGACCGGCCGTAGTCTCGCCGAATACGGTGAGCTTCTGACCATGGACGAAGTGTGTCTGGTGCTACAGCTGTCAAGGAACACGGTCTACGAACTCGCGCGTTCAGGTGATGTTCCCACTATCCGTTTCGGGCGACAGCTGAGGACGCCTCGAGCTGCCTTAGAACAGATGATGGGCGGCTCTACTGAATGCGACAGTGCCAATGCCTGACCGGGAGCTTACCGACAAGACTTGCACTAGCGGGGGTTTTCAACCGAAGGGGGGCAACACGATTTCAGAGAACTGCGAATCTGACATCTCCAGTGACGCCGGGCTGGGGACCTCAATCGAGCGTGGACGCGAATCGGAAGGCGACGCGACGCAGCTTGACGAGAACGGTCTTACGATCGATGAGGCCTGCAAGGTGATCCACTGTTCGCGCGAGTGGTTGCGCAGAAAGATACACTCGGGCGAGATTGCAGCGTATCGCGTCGGGACAGGG
>JAHFCS010000420.1 GCA_023249395.1 Gemmatimonadota bacterium | reverse complement strand
CGGTCGCCACCGGGAGTTCCTTCGCGAATTAATCGAGGAGTTCGAAGCATCCGAATATTCGGTGGTGTTGCCGTGGAGAGTTCTCAATGCTGCGCACTTCGGAGTGCCTCAGTACCGAGAGCGACTGTTTCTGCTCGGCGCTCGAAGGGGAGCGAAACTGCCGGCCTACCCGTTGCCGACGGCATCGGCGGCAGGAGGCAAGAGGCTCCTCGATCTCCCTTTCGGTCCGACCTGCGAGGATGCTTTGGACGATTTGCCTGACGCTGAGGAGTTTCGGACGCTCAATTACTCCGACGAAGTACGAACCAGTCAGTCTGGGGAGCCGAGCGAGTACGCGCAGACGCTACGGGTACTCGGTCGACGCGCTTGGCATTTTGGTCATAGGCGTACGTGGGATCCGGAGTTGCTCACGTGCAGCGCTCGCACCGATCACACGGAGATCTCCCGTCGTCGCTTTGCTGAGACGAAGCCCGGCACTGTAGAGCCCATCTCCCGGTTCTATCGGCTTCCGCGAAAGGGCATCGCGAACACGCTCAGAGCCGGGACGGATGCGGCACGCGGAGCGTTCACAAGTCCGCGTCCCATCCATTACTCAAAGTCGCGATGCATCACCGTTCGAGAAATGGCCCGGCTGCACGGATTCCCGGATTGGTTCCGGTTTCACGTGACCAAGTGGCACGGCGCGAGGCAGGTCGGCAACTCCGTCCCGCCAACGCTAGCTCGAGTTGTGGCGACGCAGATCCTTCAGGCGATTGGGCACACGCCCGCGTGCCCTACGGGAGTGACGAAGTTAGGTGACCCGGCGCTCCTGCGACTCGAGATGGGCGCCGCGTCCGCGAGATTGGGTATTGTGAGACCCATTGGCGGCCGGACAATGAAGAGTGGAGCGACGAAGCGCAAGCAGCATGTCATTGAACGAGAACGACTTTCTCGATCGAGGAGGGACCGTGGTTAGAAGGAAACTGGAATCGAGCCGCTACGCACGGCTCCTGTCGCACATATTCAAGACGGTCTGGACGAAGGGCGCAACCATCGCCGAGTTCGAGCGTGCGGAGATTGAACGAGCGGCGAAGAAGCTCCGAATGACACTTCCGAAGAATCTTGGCGATGTTATCTACTCGTACCGATATCGCGGGACACAGAGCGAGTCGATCCAGTCGACAGCTCCAAACGGTAAGGAGTGGATAATCGTCGGCACGGGGCCCGGGAAGTACGCGTTCAAGTTGGTTCGAGTGAACCGTATTGTGCCGGATCCGAGTTACTTGCCGATCAAAGTGCCGGATGCAACGCCGGAGATTATCGGCCAGTACGCGATGTCGGATGAACAAGCACTCTTGGCGAAGGTTCGCTACAATCGGCTGGTGGATATCTTCCTCGGAATTACCACGTACTCGCTACAGAACCACCTGCGAACGACAGTCAAGGGCCTCGGTCAGATCGAAATTGACGAGATCTACGTCGGGCTCGACCGATCCGGCGCACAGTACGTAATTCCGGTGCAGGCTAAGGGCGGTGACGACCAGCTGTCAGTCGTTCAGACCGTGCAGGATGTCAGATGCTGCAAGGCGAAGTTCCCCGACCTGGATTGTAGACCGGTCTCGGCGCAGTTTCTTGCGCCCAATCACATCGCGCTGTTTGAGCTCGCACTCTCGGGCGAAGAGGTGCGCATAGTCGATCAGCGCCACTATCAGCTGACAGCGGCAGCGGATATAACCGCCGACGATCTTAGTCGGTACCGCGCGCGCTAGCTGCACGCCGATGCGTCCTCTCTATCCCGCGCCGCGCTTGATCTCCGCGGCAATCCACGACCGCAAGAACCGTTCGGGTTGCTTCCCGCGGATGATCGGTTCTCAGCCGCTGCGCGTTCATGCGCCTACCGCGCAATGGAATTGTAATGGTCGGTGCGGAGACGGGTGGTACCGTGCGTCTGCGCTCACCACGCACTCGGTGGCGTCCCTGGCGCGATTGCGGTCTACGCCATTGACGGAGATGCGCCCGTGGCGTATAATCCCCTCCGTCTCATCGAAACGACGGTCTTCACCCGGCAGGTGCAGTCCATGCTGTCGCCGGAATGGTACCGGGCGCCTCAGTTGTCCCTGATCGCCCGGCCTGACTCCCGCCCAGTTGCACGCGCTGCGCAGGCTCGTCCCCGAGAACTGACACTGGAACCACGCGAGGTGCCCCGTGCGGAAGGACCTGTTCGACGAGCTGATCAGCAGCGTCCAGGAAGCGAAAGCGATCGCGGCCGGCAACAAGAAGGCCTCGCGACGCTTTCGCGCCGAGGATTTGCTGACGGACGAGCACCCCGATGTCGCGACGCTCCGGGAGCACTTCAACCTGAGTCAAGCCAAGTTCGCCGTCCTGCTTGGCATCAGCGTGGACACGCTGCAGAACTGGGAACAGAAACGCCGGCGGCCTGATGGGCCGGCCAAGGTGCTGTTGCGCATCGCCGCCCTGCATCCGGATGCGCTTCTGTCCGTGTCCCAAGGGACCACGCGACGAAGGGCTCGACACTCGACGGCGTAACGGACCGCGGCCAGAGGCAGCCTGCTTCCGTACCGCGACGTATCGCGGGACTGCTAGTTGCCCCGCAGCGCCGCCGTCGCCAAATGCAGCCTGACCATCGCCCACGTATCCAGCTTGCAGTACTCCAGCAGCCGCGTGCGATGCGTCGGAATCAGCGCTCTGTCCATGGCGCCCACCCGCATCAGCCCGAACACGCCCAGCGCGTCGTCGCCGTTGTTCAGCGCCAGCTCCTTGTAGCTGAGCTCGGGCACCATCACGGGTAGCACTTTCTTGATGGATGTGCGCCCGGCGAACCCGGGATGCTGGTACCCGCTCTTGAACACCTGTTCCAGGTCGAATAGGCGCTCGAGCACGGCGTTGATCTGCGCCCCGAGCACCGGGAACGTCTGCGCCAGCGCTCGCAGACGGCCCTTCTCGAAGCCGGAGTAGACCATGATCGATCCCGTCGTACCGAGGTCGTGCAACAACGTCTCGGTCATCCGCAGCCGCCAGTCGCCCTCCGTCTCCGCGAGGAACTCATG
>JAHFCS010000419.1 GCA_023249395.1 Gemmatimonadota bacterium | reverse complement strand
AAACCCGTGTCCCACCATTGTCCACTGCATCGCAATCAGCAGAAACACCACTGCGGCGACGCCCCACAGCCGATGCCTGAGCGCTGCTTGGCGCGCGAACATCGCTGCGATGAACGCCGCGAGCACCAGCAGCCCGACGTACGAGGTCGCCACAGTCGAGTAGTTCCGTATCCAGTTCCAGTTGTGTCGCACGGGATTCCCGAATCCATTAGGCGCAACGATCGCCCGTGCTGCAGTCCAGGGAAAGGGCGGCTCTGGCGCAGCAGCTCTCAACTGTGCGAAGCGCGTGCTCAGAACAACCTGCTCGGCAACCGGCAACCACGTCGGCATCGATAACAGCAACCCCGCTGCCGCACCGATCATCGGGAAACGAAAGCGCGCGATCCATACTTGCCGGTCGGCGGCGAGCGAGAAGTCGATCGCGAGGAGCACAGCCGACGCGATCGCGATGTGAAGCACGCTCTCGGGATGACCCGACGCCATCAGCGAGCCTACAACGACGGCCAACAGAACGACGCCCCGCTTTCCTGCAGCATCCATCGCATAGAACAGCGCGAAGAGCGCGGCAGGAAGCAAAGCGGTGACGGCCGTTGTCGAGTAGTAGAGAAAGACCGTCTGAAAGACCGAAAACGCATAGGCCGAGGCACCAAACACGGCTGCGGCGTCGGAGAGATGCTCCCGCTTGAAAAACAGGTAACCGAACAACAGCGCAAGAAAGATCTTGAGCCCGGCCATCGCAACGATCTGCTTGGGCAGGGGAACGAACAACGTGGCGAGAAACACCGGAGAGAACGGCGCCGATTCGCCGTTCGCGAGCAGCGGGTAACCCGAAAAGGCGTAGCAGTTCCACAGTGGCGCGCGACCATGGAGCAACTCCTCGCGGGCGACCTGCATCCAGGGGAGAAACAGCTTCACCGAATCGTTCGTCAGCGGATTACGCGCGACGACGTCCCCGAAAACCCCTCGATAGGGGTACCCGCGTGCCACTTCGTCGACCGGGACGGGCAGCTTGCTCGTGAAAACAGCGCCATTCAGAAACGCGAGAGTCAGCGCAAGGAACAGAAACGGGATCCACCACCGCACCGGCACGATCCACCGCCGGATAGCGAAAACGAGCAGAAGCGCCGGACCGACGATTCCTGCGATCGTGAGCGCGACATTCACAAAACAAGCTCCGTTAGCCTCTTGCGCAACAGCTTTCCCACGCTGGAACGAGGAATCGCGTCAACCGTGTGTACGGCGCGTGCCCGTTCGAATGGCAGAACGCATCCATTGAACGCATCGCGGATCGCATAGGCCCTGGCGGTGACCACAAGATGGATGACGTGTCCCAGACGCCGGTCCGCGACAGGGACAACCGCCGCATCGGCACCTTCATGCCGCGCAATTTCGTCGACGATTGCGTCGAGGCGACGCAGATCGACGGACTCGCCGCCGATCTTCACGAGCTCTCCCCGCCTGCCGCTCATCCGCAGCACGCGCCCTTCAACTTCCCCTTCATCCTCACTGACGAACCAGCCGTCGATCTTCGGATCGACGAATGTTGCCTTCCCGTGATCGTCGAAGAGACAGTAGCCGGTCAGCAACGAACTCCCTCGAAACGCAAGGAGACCGTCCGCTTCTGCCCGAGCGTCGAGGTGCGGAAGCAGAATCATCTCCCGCGACCTGCCGAGAGCCGTGGCCACCTGCGAGCAACACTCGCTCATGCCATAGCTCGGCAGGACGGGCCAGCCGAGATCCCACGCCGCCGCGTGCAAGTCCGCGGGGAGCGCTGCGCCGCCGATGACAATCGAACGCAGCGATGTTGGTGCCGTCAATCCTGCCGCGACGAGATCGTGGACCTGTGCCGGGACGAGTGCCGACAATGTCACGTTCTCGTTGGCGCAGGTCTTTGCGAATTCGGCGGCGCTCCACGGCATCGACACGACGCGGGCGCCGCTGAGGTGGGCGCGCGCGTGAATGCCGAGACCCCCGACGTGAAAGGTCGGCAGCACGCAGCACCAGACATCCGCCTTGATCGACTCGAGATGCTGGTTGACCGCCGCGGCGGAGGCGAGGATCGCCCGTTTGGAAAGCGCCACGAGCTTCATCGACCCGCCGGTTCCCGACGTCGCAATGAAAAAGTGGCTCTCCAGCGGCGCCGCGGCCGCGACGAGCTCTTCGAGCCGCGTGTGTTCTTCCTGCGGCAGTCGCGGGTTCAGCAGAAGGTGGTTCTCCGCGCTCGACCAGTCGACGATCATGCGAGCCTCTTCCACGGAAGTTTCTCGAGGAGGTCGTCGAACCCGATGCCTGTCCCAGCCGGCGGCACGAGGCGCGTTCCGTCGATCTGCATCCGCTCGATGAACGGATCGCTTTCATAGAGAAGGTGCGTGATCAGGCCGCAGATCGATTTCGTTCCGCGCGCGCGCGCCGCGTGCGCGGCGCCGAGTTGCCCCAACGGGTGATCCATGTATGACGTGATTACGACCTCTTTGTTCGTCCTCGGCAGTTCCTGAATCGCCGGCTTGACGACCAGTACGTCGACGCCGTCTTCGCCATCGCTGCGATCGAGTGCCAGGCGAAGACCGGTGCGGCTCCGCAGATCGCGCCAGGTCGCGGCGTCGTACGGGCAGGGATCCTCGACGAAATCGATGGCCTGCCGAACATCCGCGGGAAGCGCAGCCGCAAACGAGAGGAATGATTCCCGATCCATGGTACCGTTGAAATCGAGTCTTATCCGGTATCGCGCGAGCGATGGATCGAGCCGCGAACCGGGCGACATCTTCACCTTGACCGTGCCGAACGACTCCGGAACCTCGCCCGCCGCCAGCGGCCAGTGACTCGGCGGAACCGACAATCCGTCAAACACGCTTCGTCCTGCAAGCCTGTCCTGGCCGTCGACACGCGCCATCGCAAGCGAACGGCGTGTCAGCGGCGTGAGCTCGCCACGGCGCAGATGGTCGAGCTGGCTGTCGATCGGCGCGTCGCCGAGCTCGGGCCACGGATTCACGTCTGCGATTCCATCCTCGATCCGGATCAACGCACCATGCCGCGGCGCGTCGGAGGCGATCGCGC
>JAHFCS010000418.1 GCA_023249395.1 Gemmatimonadota bacterium | reverse complement strand
CTGCCGCGCCAGATGCGACATCCGGCTCGACGTGCTCTCGAGGCTCAGCATCAGGCTGCCTTTAAGATGATCTTTCGAGCGCTGCACTTCCGCCTGAGGCACTGGCGTTTTCCTGATGGTGCGAAGCTCTTCGACCACCAGGTCGATGACCTGGCCGACGGCTTCGTTTGCGCATCCCGCATACACGGTGAATGAACCCGCATCGCGATACGCACTGAGGCCGCTGAACACCGCGTAGGCCAACCCGCGCTTCTCGCGAACATTCTGGAATAACCGCGAACTCATCGAACCGCCAAGCAGCGTGTTGAGCACGTAGCTCGAGTAGCGATCGTCGTGCTTCTGCGGATAGCTGTTGACGCCGACGCACAAGTGACTCTGCTCGAGCTCCTTGTTGCGAATCAGCGTCTTCGGCACGACCCGCGGCGCGTTTTCGACAATCGGCTCGCCCACCTCCACGAGCGATCCGAATTTCTCTTCGACGAGCTGCCGGACGCGGGCATGTTCGACGTTGCCCACGGCGGAGACGATCAGGTTTTTCGGAGTGTAGGCGTTCGTGAAGTACGACCGCAGCACATCGGAGTTGAACGACTCGACGGTCTCACGCGTGCCGAGAATCGGCCGGCCCAGTGCGTGATTCTCCCAGAAACCCTGCGTGAACAGCTCGTGGACGAGGTCGTCCGGCGTGTCCTCGACCATTTTGATTTCTTCGACGACGACTTTCTTCTCGCGCTCGAGATCGTCGGGGCTGAAGGCCGGATTGCGGACGATGTCGGAGAGGATGTCCATGGCGAGCGGCAGATGCTCGTCGAGGACCTTGATGTAGTAGCTCGCGTATTCCTTCGCGGTGAACGCGTCGAGCTGGCCGCCGATGGAATCGATCGCCTGCGCGATGTCTTCAGCCGATCGGCTCGTCGTGCCCTTGAACAGCATGTGCTCGACGAAGTGCGCGATGCCGCCGCGCTCGGCCGTTTCATGACGCGAACCTCGCGTCAGCCACACGCCGATGCTGACCGAACGGACTTGCGTCATCGTCTCGGTCAGGAGACGGAGACCGTTATCGAGAACATCTCTGACAATCACCGGGTTCGACAAGATGTGTGAGCTCGCAGCGGCCAGAAAAGGTGCCGCAAAGCCTTTAAAGACAGTGGGTTAACTAACGATGCACATTCTAGCACGTCGAGCCCGGCGAGGCAAAGCGGTAAGATCGACATTCCAGCAAGTTCTTGGAAAGCCGATAGATATCGTGACCAACTTCCCGATCGACCTCGCGAATCTTGAGCGGGCCGCGCTCGAATCGGCGCTCGTCGAACGCGGACACAAACGTTTTCACGCGCGACAGATTTTCCGCTGGCTCTATGCGCGCGGCGTCACCGATATCGCCGCGATGACCGACCTGTCACGCGAGCTTCGCGCCGCACTCGCAAGCGAATTCACTGTCGCGACGCCGGAAATCGTCGTCCACGAACGCTCGACTGACGGCACCGAGAAGTTCCTGCTGCGTCTGGCCGACGGTCTGCAGCTGGAATCCGTGTTCATCCCCGACACGCCGTCGATGACGTTCTGCGTCTCCACGCAGGTCGGCTGCGCGATGGCGTGCGCGTTCTGCCTCACGGGCAAGATGGGCCTCGTCCGCAATCTGACAGCCGGCGAAATCGCCGGGCAGGTGCGCGTCCTTGCCGGCGCCCTCGACATGCGCCACAAGAAGTTCAACATCGTGCTGATGGGCATGGGCGAGCCGCTGCATAACTACGACGAGACGATGCGCGCGCTGCGGATCTTGAACGACGAACACGGCTTCGCAATGTCGCCGCGCCGGGTGACGCTCTCGACGGTTGGACTGCTGCCGGCGCTCGAGAAGATGGCGCATGAGCCAATCATGCCGAACCTGGCCATTTCGCTTCATGCGCCGACCGACGAACTGCGGGGCGAGCTGGTTCCGCTCAACAAGAAGTACGGCGTCGGCGAAATCATCGCGGCCTGCAAGCGCTTCCCGCAGACAAAACGCAGCCGCATCACGTTTGAATACGTCCTGCTGGCCGGCGTGAACGACTCGCCGGAGGACGCGCGAAAACTGGCACGATTGCTGTCGGGTGTGAAGTCCAAGGTGAACATCATCCCGCTCAATGCCGCCCCGGGTATTCCCTTCGAGCGGCCTTCCGACACGGCTATCGACCAATTCGCGCAGATTCTGGCCGAGCGCGGTCTCATCGTGTCCGTCCGGAAGAGCCGTGGTCGCGACATCCGGGCGGCATGCGGCCAGTTGATCGTTGAAGGACCGAGACGCTCACCCGGCCAGGCCCTTGCTGCGGTGCTGCATACGGAAACTTTCAAGGGCAAGACTCGTAACGTAGAGGCATGAAAACAATCTGCGCGGCCGCCATCTGCATGCTGGCTTCGACATTCGCTCTGGCCCAGACGCCGGAGCCGAAGATCGAGTTCGAGGTCGCGTCCGTCCGCAGGTCGGACACCAGCCCTGGCACAGATAACGCCGTCGCACTCGGCCTGCGAATGGACGGCTCACAGGCGCGCATTGGCAGGCTGACGTTGCGCGACTACATCGGGATGGCGTGGAGGATAAAGACGTACCAGATCGTGGGACCCGACTGGCTCGCCACAGAACGCTTCGACATCAATGCGAAACTGCCCACAGGCGCCACCGCCGATCAGATTCCACGGATGCTGCAGTCGCTGCTCACCGAACGGTTCGGCCTGAAGTTCCACCGCGAGCCGAAAGAGATGTCGGTGTACGCGCTGATGATCGGCAAGCCTCCGCTGAAGCTCAAAGACAGCGTCATCGATCCCAACGCGCCCGTCCAGGCCGGCGTCGCCATCTCCGCGTCAGGCAGCGCTGCTGGCGTGTCCGTCAACATGGGAAATGGATCGTCGTACACGTTCGCCGGCGGCAAGTTCGACGGGAAGAAGATCGACGGCCGGATCCTGGCGGATGTCGTCGAGCGCTATACCGATCGCCCCGTGATCGATGCGACGGGCCTCAAGGGCACCTACGACTTCAACTTCGAAGTGACACCTGAGGAATATCAGACGCTGCTGATTCGAGCG
>JAHFCS010000417.1 GCA_023249395.1 Gemmatimonadota bacterium | reverse complement strand
CCTCCGAGACAAGCCGCAGATGATGGTCGCCGACTTCGAGCATCTGAGCCACGAACCGGCGCGCTTCATCGGGAACCTGCGTAATGAGCGCCCCCAGCGCTCGACCGGCGTATACGGCAAGTAGCGATTTTTCGTCAGAGAGCCGCTTACGGACGAGGTGTCGAGCGAGTTCAAGGTTACTCGACAGGAGGCGTCCGAGGAAAAGCTGCGCGGGCCCGTAATCCGGCGTGCCGGCCGCATTCTCGATGCTGCAAAGGACGCCGTTTAGGAAAACAACAAGCGCTTCGGGATCCGGGTGGCGTTGAGCGAGGTCACTGCAAAGGCTGTCAATTTCCGCCTCATGCCGCGGACGACCAACCGCGCCTTCTTCCATTGCCCAGGTGTTCACCCCCCATGCGTCGATTAGTGCGCGCGCTGTACGTGTCTCGATATCGCGATCGAGGCGGGCAATGACCTTTTCGGCGATCAAGCGCGAACGGTGAGGTCCGTAGAAAGCGTGCCATTGCACGGACTCTGCGACGCGAACTAGAACGGGGGCGGTGATTTTTGCGGCGCCAAGAAACGTGTCAAGGCGTTGAAGTGTGTCGACGAACTCGTCACCCCAGGGATCGTCGGCTTCCTCTGTCGCCGACATTGGGCCGCGAAGTGCATCACCGAGAAGCCCCGCAGCGAGGAAAGCGCGCCGCTGATTCGCGCTCGAGAGGCTTGCAAACAGTGCGGAGATGATCCGCTGCCGCACCTCCTTTACTCGCTCGCGATGAATCGCGTATTTCGAAATCGTGATCTCGCGGTGGGTTGCCGCCGAAGTGAAGTGCCCTTCGGTCGCGAGTGCTCCGCGGAGAACGTCAAACGGCGTATTCGCACCGACCCAACTTTCCGGAAAATCGAGCAGCGAGAGCGCGAAGTCGACGACCTGTTCTACATACTCGATCGGCTGGCGAGGCTCTGCTGTGGCAAGTTCAGTGAGCAGTCGGATCGGGTGATTCGGATGTCGATTGGTCGGGCGCGCATCGTTTTGGCCCGCCTCCCAGAGGAGCGCGCAGGCGTCCAGTAGGTGATCGAAGTTGTACGCGGCGGCGCGGATGATTCGGCACACGTCTTCTTCCTTGCCATGGCCCCGCTCTACCAGTCGTCGCGCAAATGCCAGCGCCTGCCGTGGCTGGTAGTACGCCGCCGCAGCAGCAGCGCTGACTTGGGGATGGTCGTAGTCATCCTGCCAAGTGAGTGACGCCCAAAGCTGATCAAGCAGACGGCTCTCGGAGGTATCGCCCTTGTTGCGCCGCCAGTCGAGCCGCCCCAGATTGAGGAGAACGTGCTCCTTGTACTCCGGGATCGCAGCTTCGAATACGCTTTCCGCGTATCCGTTCGACTCCCCGCGCGACGTGATGCATGCCGTTTCGATAATCGAGTCGGCAAGGAGGTCCGGCGAAAGCCGGTACTTGGCTCCCCGCCTGAACAGCACACCGGAGTCGATGAGGAGGCGTGTAAGCCGCGACGCGTCCTTCGCGTCGATTTTCTCGATGGCGGAAAAGAGCTCCAACACGGGCCGATCGTCCGGCACAACCGGTTGGATGAGCGCAAGGATGCAAAGCATAGAGTGAACGCGCTCTTGATCCTTTCCGGTCGCGATGTCTTCTGCGATAACCTTCTCGTAGCGCTTGAGGACCGCTGAGCGGAATTCCTCGTTAGATCCGAAGAGCTGCGGATGCACTCGCTCCCTCGCCACGAGTTGGGCACCAACGACCACCGCAAGCGGACTGTCGTACGCCAGCTCAGCAATCGCCTGCGCGGCATCAGTGGATGCGGAGAGCGTAGCGAGAACCTGCGCCGCCAGCTGGGCCGCATCGGCC
This sequence comes from Gemmatimonadota bacterium, assembly GCA_023249395.1. Taxonomy (GTDB): domain Bacteria; phylum Gemmatimonadota; class Gemmatimonadetes; order Gemmatimonadales; family Gemmatimonadaceae; genus UBA4720. Next base: position 1,217 of record JAHFCS010000417.1, on the reverse strand, counting down.
TTCGACGGGGTTCCGAGGGTGACCGATCGAACGAGCGCGCCCGTAAGCCCGAGCTGGCCAAGTTCTCGATCAATAGTGCCCGTCCAATAGGGGCGATAGACGAGGAGAAGCCTTGCATGATTGCGATCGTCGGCGGCGTAGCGGACGAGTTGCCCGATGTCGTTGCGATCATGTGCGTCCTCGGCGATCAGTAACTTGTCGCCCAGCCCGAGTTCTTCCAGACTCTTGGCAGTGACCTCTTCAGTCGGCGAGATCATGCGCACCAGCACTCCGGGATATGTGTCCGTGAAGGCGCCGAGCGCCGACCGCAGCACTCGTGATTTGCCGCCACCCGCAGCCCCTACAAGGCTCACTGCCACCACTGAGGAATCGCCCAGCGCACCATTGAGTTCACTTAGCTCTTGCCCCCGCCCAACCAATTCCCATCGCTGGTTAAAGATACGTCCTTCAGCGAGGTGAGGGGCAAAGAACTCATCAAGCGTAAGCCATGGCCCCGGCTGCGACTCCCCCAAGAGCGCGAAACGCTGTCCAGGAAAGTAAATGTCGACGAGGCGTCGCTGCTCGACGCGTGCAAACGATCGAACCCGTCGGGAGATGTCCTCCTGATCCCAGAGGTCCCAGTCAGCATGCTTACGGACCTCGGCTCGCGCGAGTGGACTTGCAACCCGCGAAAGCAAGATGCATTTCTTAGTCGCTTCGGCTATGTGAGCAGCAACCGCTCGAATTACCTTTGCCGGACCAAAGTCCGTCTCGCGCTTGCATTGAAAGGTGTGGACGGATCCATCCGAGAACGTGACCTCGATGTCGAGGCCGAACTGCTTGTGGCCCGCCTTGCCGGCCGGGTGCACTTTCTCGGACGGGTAGAGCGTCGCGATGAAGTCGAGGGAAAAGCGCTCGAAGCTGTCCGCAGTCAGCGCGTGCAGCGGAAGCGGCCGGTCGAACGAGACCGTAACTGCCACGTCCGGTGCGTGTCCTGCCATCACGAGCAGTTGTTGCGGATCCACTTTCAGCGCCGCCGCGATTCCTGACATCTCGTCGGCGCGCGGACGGGACGTGCCGGCCTCCCAACGGCTGATCGTCTGCTGCTTGACCCCGAGCAGTTGTGCGAGTTCGCCCTGGGTTCCAATGCCTTGAGATTGGCGAAGCTGTAGGAGGTGCGCGCCGAATTGACTGTAACGGGCAGAATTTTTCATACGCAGTAAATGTGTGCTAATAAG
>JAHFCS010000416.1 GCA_023249395.1 Gemmatimonadota bacterium | reverse complement strand
TAGCCCTCGATGCCGTCTTGCGGGTAGAGAAGGCTCAGTGCCGATGCCGAAATGACCGCTTGTTTTACGGGGACATGAGCGTGCCTCTTCGCCACCTCGAGGAATGAATCGGCGTAGGTGCCGTAACGGAACGGACCCGCTGTCAGCCTGGGCAACTGGCGGACATGGCCGTCAGCGAACGGAATCGCAACGCCATCGGCTGCAAGGTTCTCGAGCCCATCGAGGGGATAGGTTGCAAAGCTGGACTTGGCCTGCTCCCCGTCCGTGATTACCGGCGATCCCGTTGCCTCGAAGAGCTTGATCGTGTCGCGGATTGCGGAGTCGTATAGCGAGTCCAGCTCCTCTTGCGAGATCCGATGCTCGGCGAAGGCCCGTACGCCATCGATGACCGCTTGCGGTCTCGGAATGCTGCCGATGGGCTCAGTAGGTATGGACATGTTTGCAACCCCCTGACTGGATTGATTGAGATTACACTGCGAGTCCTTGCGAGCCGAAGCAATGCCTGCTTCGCGCGCAGCTTTCGTGCACTGCGGGTCGACTTCCTTCGCCCGGTCTCTGTGACTATGATCGAGTTGGACCTGAGGATCTGAGGTTTGATGATGGAGAAGATCTGGCAGCTTAACGGAAAAGTGCTCGTCGCGTGCAACTGCGATTGGGGCTGCCCCTGTAACTTCAATGCGCGACCGACCAAGGGCAAATGCGAAGGCGGCTGGACGTGGCACATCGAGGAGGGCTCGTATGGCGCGATCAAGCTCGATGGACTGAACTTCTCCGTCTATGTCAACTGGCCAGGTGCGATCCACGAGGGCAATGGAGAGGCGCTTGTCCTGATCGATGAGCGCGCGGACGCGGCGCAACGCACGGCGATCGAAACGCTTCTCGGAGGCAAGGTTGGCGGACCGTGGGGAGTCCTGGCCTGGACCTGGCCAAAGGTGCACGGACCGCATGCCGTCTCATACGATTTCCTCCTCGATGGTGTCAAGACGCGCCTCAGATGCGGCGAGCACGTCGAGGTCGAATGCGGTCCCATCCGCAATCCCGTTACAGGCGCCGAGTCCCATCCGGGCGTCGTCCTCCCGCAGGGGATCATCTTCAAGCGCGGCGATCTCGGCGCTACGACTCGCTTCCGGGTCTCCTATGGGATCGAGTACGATCACTCAGGCCAGTACATGGCAGTCGGTCCGTTCGCATACGTGGGGCCGTAACGCCCACCGCAGTCGCCGCAGTGGTAGGAGCGATCATCTTCCTCACTGCGCGACGGGGGCGTCAATAGCACCGAACTCCACTCCGTGCGCTTCCCGACCGAGTGAGGTTAGCAGAGCGATCGACACGGCTGCCGCAGCCGCGACTGTTGCGAGCGCCAACGCATAATTTCCGCCGTGACTCTGCGCGAATCCCGCTTGAAGGGTTGCATTAGCCGATGCGAAGAAATTGCCGAGCTGGTACGCGAATCCCGGGAACGTCCCGCGTACCTCGTCGGGAGAGAGCTCGTTCAGGTGCACCGGGATCACACCCCACGCGCCCTGAACGGAGATCTGCATGAGAAAAGCTCCGAGCGCGATCAGCGCGACGCTCGTGCTGAAACCCCAGAGCGGAATGATCGGAAGCGCCAGTAGCGTCGCAGCGACGATTGCCCGGCGGCGTCCGATTCGCTGGGAGAGCATCCCGAAGACGATTCCTCCGATGATCGCGCCGATGTTGGCGATGATCGCGATCAGGCTTACGGCGTGAGTGGACAGCTTGCGCTGACTCTGCAGGAACGTTGGGTAGAGATCCTGAGTTCCGTGGCTGAAAAAGTTGAAGGCCGTCATGAGAATGACGACGTAGAGGAAGAGTCCACCATGCCCGCGCACGACCGCGACCAGAGAGCGCCGCGGCCGAGCTCGCATGCGGTGCCACGCCGGCGATTCCTCGACGTTGCGGCGGATGTAAACCACCAGCAGCGCGGGAAGAACGCCGACAGCGAACATGCCGCGCCAGCCGATGCTGTCGAAGAGAAGCCCATAGACGATCGAGGCGAGGAGGAATCCGCACGCGTAACCTTCCTGGAGGATTCCGGAAGCGAGTCCGCGCGCCTGGGCGGGGATCGTTTCCATCGTCAGAGATGCGCCGAGCCCCCACTCGCCACCCATCGCGAATCCGAACGCCGCCCTAATTGCGAGCAGCGCCGGCAACGTCGGGGCGAAGGCGGACGCGAGCTCCAGCACCGAGAAGAGGACGATGTCCACCATCAGTATGCGACGCCGGCCGAAACGGTCGCCGAGCATTCCGAACACGAGCGCGCCGAGTGGCCGCATCGCCAATGTAAGGGTGATGGCAACGGACACCGCTTTCACGTCGGTGTGAAACTCCGCAGCCACCGCGCGGAGCACGAACACCATCAGGAAGAAGTCGAACGCGTCGAGCGTCCAGCCGAGGAAGCTGGCTATGAAGGCATTCCGCTGGCGCTGATCGAGAGTCTTCCACTGGGCGAGAACGATCATTTCAGTTCCTTCCGGCCAGCGCAGGCCAGAGCTGTTGCAGCGATTGCCTGGGTCTCCGTCCTACGATCAAGGGGACGACGCGTTCCTCCTCGACAGACCACGGCATGCGAATGGTCCCCACCGGTCGCACATCGTCATACGCCTTGGCGACGTCGGAGCTGTCTTCGCCGATCGTGATCACGACCGCACCGGCCCGCTCCCCCGGTCCGAAGAACCAGTACGACCCGGCCGCGCTGACTACAGGGGGAAGACCATACCGCGGGCCGTAGAACTCGGCGGCTCCCGCTTCACCGTAATTGCTCGCGAAGATCACTGTGCTGTCGCGCTCCGCTGGCGTTAGCGCAGCGATGACACGCGCGAGCGCTTGTGTCTGCTCTTCCCACCCAAGCATATCTGCGAAGTCCTGCGGCAGGCGATCCATCGCGCCTCGGTTGGTTCGGAGCGATTCAGCCGCGCCGATGCGAAGCGCATACGCGGCCGTCACCTCAGGCGACAGGATCGGGATGGCGATTGGAAGGACGAGCAGCCCAAATGCCATTGTGACGCCGACGATTCCGATTTTGAGGGGAAGCGACCATCGCGACG
>JAHFCS010000415.1:1326-3075 GCA_023249395.1 Gemmatimonadota bacterium | reverse complement strand
ACGGAATCGAGTTCTATGCCGAGGGACCGGAAGCCATCGAAGCGGTCATCCGTCTTAAGTTGGACTCCGTACCAAAAGAAGTGCTCGTCGACGGACAGCCCCTGCCGAAAGAGGCCGTCCAGTGGGATGAGGGGACGAAAACTCTCCTGATCCGGTTCCCCAACTCCCCTTCGGGCCACCGCGTTGTTTTGGCAGGTTCGGCTTAAGGACCGAATTATCTCGTTGCGCCAGCTGCCCTGCTGGCGTAACGGTTTTCAGCTCGCACCCCCAAGATATAGCCCCCGTATGTCCCTCCCTCGCAATCTGTTATTTTTTATCGCCGTCGCATCCCCCTTGATTGCGGCAAAAGCCCAAACCTCGCTCGTTCCGACGTCGCCGCAATGGCATCCCAATGAGATTCTGAACTGGAATCCCGCCACGGACCCGAGCGCTCCCTACGCCCGCAGCACCGTGCCGCTGGCTCCAAGGATTTCGGTGCCGACAGCGGCTCAAAACGCCGGCCTCAACTCTCTGTGGAACGTGAACACCCACGCCCGTCCAAATGAGGGACGCATCCAGACAGTGATCTCCTTCAACTCCATTCCAGCCGGCGGTGCCCAGGGCTGGCGTACGACGAAGCTCTACGCTCCTACCTTCTGGCAGTACAACGAGAACATGGTATTCTGGGGCAGCTCGGACCGCGACACCCGCGTCATCCTCGCTCCGACCGCACACGTCATCGACGCCGCCCATCGCAACGGGGTGCCGGTGTACGGAAAGATCTTCTTTGGCTGGAACGGCAGCCCGGACAACGCCTCGCTCCAGCGCATCCGGGACCTTTTGCAAAAATCCGGCAACACCTTTCCCGTCGCCGACAAGCTCGTCGATGTCGCGAAGTACTACGGATTCGACGGCTGGTTTATCAACCAGGAGAACTACCAGACGAATTCGACCGACGCGCAGAACATGCGCGACTTCATCGTCTACTTCCGCCAGCGCGCAGCCGCGCAGGGGGTGCCGAATCTCCGCATCTCCTGGTACGACGCGATGGCTGAGAATGGCTCGCGCTCGTTTCAGAATGCTTTCACCACGTCGAACGACGCTTACATGAAGCTGCCCAACGGCACGCTCGTGGCTCACGAGATGTTCCTCAATTTCTGGTGGTGGGGAAATAACTCCAATCTCGCGAACTCGCGAACGCTCGCTCTTTCCCTGGGCCTGAACCCCTACGATATCTACGCCGGTATCTGGACGGAAAATTACCGCAGGCTCGGAGTCACTCCCGACGCGAACGGGAACAACGAGATCGACATCGCCTGGAACAATCTTTTCCCGGAGGGGCAGCCTCACAATTTGTCGGTCGCCCTCTATGGCGCGGAGACTCCCTATGTGAAGGGCAATTCTTCCACGGCCAACGTCATCGCGCAGGAACAAATCTACTATACCGGGCAGAACGGCGATCCGTCGAACACATCGATCCCAGCGGGGTCCACCATAGCGAACTGGAGTGGTCTTGCTCATTACATTCCCGCGAAATCCTCGGTGCAGGCTCTGCCGTTTTCCACGAACTTCAACGTCGGCCAGGGCACTGTCTACCTAATCAATGGCACTCAGCTCATGAGCGGAGCGTGGACGAATTTGAGCCTTCAGGACGTTCTCCCGACCTGGCGCTGGATCGTCACCTCTCAGGGAACCAAGACGATCACCCCCAGCATCGATTTCGCCGATTCGTATTACGGCGGTAGCAGCCTGCTTGTCAGTGGGGCGCTC
>JAHFCS010000415.1:0-1316 GCA_023249395.1 Gemmatimonadota bacterium | reverse complement strand
GCGCTCACCGCGAATGTCGCGCAGGACCTGAAGCTTTATCAGACAAATCTGCCCGTCAGCGCCAACGCGGCAAACCCTACCTACTTGCGGATGGTGTTCAGGCCGAATACGGCCGGTCCCGCGCGCATGCGCGTCGCGCTGGCTTTCGAAAATAATCCGAATGTCTTCGAGTATGTCGATGTCGACAACGGCACGACCTTTGCCTCGTCGGGGTGGAACACGAGGAGTATCAATCTCACGAGCCTCCATCCCGGCAAGCAGATCGTGGCCATCGGAATTCGCTTCCTTTCCACCACGACCGTGCCTTCGTATGCGGCGCGTATCGGACGCCTCCAGCTCTACAATACGACGAACGGCGACGGATCACCGCTCATCCCGAGCCCTCCGTCCAATGTCGTTGTCGATGCCACAGCCCAGGACCCGGACAATGCAAACAGCACGCAACTCCGGGTGAGGTGGACCGCGTCCCCGAACCCGATCTATTATTACAATGTTTATTCGAGCAGCCCGACAGGCACGCTCAAGTGGCTCGGTGCCACTCCGAATACCTACTTCTTCGCCCCCGAGGCCATACGCGTGGGTGCAGAGGCCAGCGCCACACTTCTCGTCGAGGCGGTGGGCCCGGACTTCGGTGTCTCCACGCGTGCCAGCTCAGCCTTCAACTACGCGGCCTCACCGGTTCTCACAAATAAACTGAGCGGGACGATCATCGGAACTGCGGGATCTTGGAACAATCAGGGCAATATCAAGGAGAATGCGATGGACAACAACACCAGCACCGCCTTTGACGCCCAGGAGGAGAATGGCGTGTGGGTCGGTCTCGATCTGGGAACTCCCAAGGCGCTCTCGGCCATCCGCTATTTTCCGCGCTCGGGTTTCACGGGTCGCATCGTTGGCGGTGTGTTCCAGGGGGCGAATCAGGCCGACTTCTCGGATGCCGTCACGCTCGCCACTGTGGGAGTCGATCCCGGCGCCGCGTATCGCACCATCGCGGTGTATAACACGACCGCCTTCCGCTACGTCCGGTACCTCGGCCCCAATGGCTCTCACGGTAATGTCGCCGAGGTCGCTTTCTACGGAACGGTGCCGACGTTCCAGGCCTTCCTGAACCAATACTACACGACGCAGCAGCAGGCGGATCCCGCCATCAGCGGCCCCGAGGCCGATCCGGCAAAGACCGGCGCGAAGAATCTCCTGGCATATGCCTCGGGTGTCAGCCCGTCGAATCCGGATCGCACCGCGCTGCCCGAGATCACGACCTCCGGATCGAACCTCACTCTGACTTACGCGAAACTGAAATACGCGGCTGACGTCAC
>JAHFCS010000414.1:488-3077 GCA_023249395.1 Gemmatimonadota bacterium | reverse complement strand
CGCACTGCTGGTCGCGGTGCTCGACCGGGACCCGGACATCCAGGTGATCGGTCAGGCGGCGAACGGCGCCGAGGCCGTCCGGCTGGTGGCGTCGCTCAAGCCCGACGTCGTGACGATGGACGTGCACATGCCGGTGATGGACGGCTTCGAGGCCACAAAGCAGATCATGGTCGTGCAGCCGACGCCGATCGTCATCGTGTCGTCGAGCAGCAGTCAGCGCGAAGTAGAGCTGTCCCTCCACGCAATGCGGGCCGGGGCGCTGACGGCCGTTGGCAAACCGGACGATCCGGCATCCCCCGAGTTCGCGGCGCAATGCGCGCAGTTCGCTTCAATCGTGAAGGCGATGGCAGGCGTGAAGGTTGTTCGCCGGTGGGCGCAGGTACCGCTCAGCTCGCGCGCGGCGCGCGCCGAACGTTCGGCCCCGGCCGCCGCGGTCCGTCTGGTGGCGATCGCCGCGTCGACAGGAGGTCCGGCCGCATTGCAGCAGGTTCTCGCGGGGTTGTCGGGCGGCTATCCGGCGCCGCTGCTCGTCGTGCAGCACGTGGCCGTCGGGTTCACCTCCGGCCTTGTCGACTGGCTGAATGGCAGCTGCGATCTTCGTGTGAAGGTGGCCGAAGAGGGCGAGCCGCTGCAGCCACGCAGCGTCTACCTCGCGCCTGACAACCAGCACCTCGGCGTGGACAATGCTGCTCGCGTCGCGTTGGCGAGCGCACCGCCCATCAACGGTTTTCGACCCTCAGCGACCTGGTTGTTCGAATCCGCCGCACGCGTCTATGGCACGTCGCTGGTCAGCGTGATTCTTACCGGCATGGGTGCCGACGGCGTCGAAGGGCTGAAAGCCGTGAAGCTCGCGGGCGGGCGAGTGCTCGCGCAGGACGAGGCGTCGTCAGTCGTGTACGGCATGCCTGCTGAAGCCGTCCGCGCGGGAGTGGTGGACCACGAGTTGCCGATTGGGGAGATCGCGGCTCGTCTCATGGATCTTACCGCCGGACAGGAGGTGAAGAATGCCAGCGCGCATCCTCGTCGTTGAAGATAGTCCGACCCAGGCGGAGGCCATCCGCGACGTCCTGGAATCGGCCGACTATGAAGTCGAGTTGGCATCCAGTGGAGAGCAGGGCCTCGTGCAGTTCGACCCGGAGCGGTGCCGAGTCGTGATCAGCGACGTGGTGATGCCCGGCGAGATCGACGGCTACGAACTCTGCCGGCGCATCAAGAACGGAGCCGGGCGTTCGACGCCCGTCGTGCTGCTTACAAGCCTGTCCTCGCCGATGGACATCATCCACGGGCTCTCGTGTGGCGCCGACAACTTCCTGACGAAACCGTACGACCCTGCCCATCTGCTCGAGCGTCTGGAGGTCCTGCTCAGAACGCGGCAATCCCGGGCCGAGCGCAAGCTCCACGTAGGCATCGAGATCTTCTTCATGGGCGAAACATTCACGATCACGTCGGATCGCGAGCAGATCCTCGATTTGCTGATCTCGACCTTCGAGGACGCCGTCAGGCAGAACCAAGTCCTCCGTGCACGCGAGGAGGAGTTGCGCCTGGCGCGGGCGGCGTTGTCCAGGCACGCGCAGTCACTGGAAGTGCGGCTCGAGAGCGTCCTGCAGTCCGTGCCCGACATCCTCTTCAGCATGAGCGCGGATCTGCGCAAGATGTCATACGTCTCGCCGGCCGCCATGCACGTGACCGGCTTCGCACCGCAGGAGTTCATGGCCGACGCAGAGCTCTGGCTGGCGCGCGTGGAACCAAACGATGCCGCGGTTGTCCGCGATGGACTCGAACTTGCGCAGCGCGGAGAGCGAGCCAGCTTCCAGTTTCGTCTGAGGCACCGCGACGGCACGGTGAGGTCGCTCGACACCACAGTGGTTCCGGTGCGCGATGTGCAAGGACAGGTCGAGCGTCTCGAAGGCATCGCACGCGACGTTACCGAGGCCCGGCAGCTCGAGCTCCAACTGCGACAAGCGCAGAAGATGGAGATCGTGGGCCAGCTTGCCGGCGGCGTCGCGCACGATTTCAACAATTTCCTGTGCGTGATCCTCGGCTGGACAGGAATGTTGCTCGAAGATGTGACGCCGGAGGATTCGAAGCGGGAGCCGCTCGACGAGATCCGCAGCGCGGGCGAAGCCGCGTCAAACCTGACTCGGCAGCTGCTCGCGTTTTCCCGGCAGCAATTGGTGGAGCCCGCCGTTATCAGCGTCAACGATCTCGTAGCCGCGGCCGACAAGATGCTCCGCCGGCTGGTCGGCGAGCAGATCGCGTGGCAAACACGCACCGATCCGGACATCGGCATGGTGAAGATCGACCGCGGACAGCTCGAGCAGGTGCTGATGAACCTCGTCGTCAATGCGCGTGACGCGATGCCCATGGGCGGCACGATCGCGATCGAGACGGCGAACGTGGTACTCGACGACGAGTATCCGCGAAAGGCCGCCGACGTGACGCCCGGCGAGTACGTCATGCTGACCGTGAGCGACACCGGCACCGGCATGAGCGAGGCGGTGCGATCGCGGATCTTCGAACCGTTCTTCACAACGAAGGTTCACGACAAGGGAACCGGCCTCGGACTCGCCACCTGCCACGGAATCGTCA
>JAHFCS010000414.1:0-478 GCA_023249395.1 Gemmatimonadota bacterium | reverse complement strand
TACAGCGAAGAGGGCCTCGGCACAACGATGAAAGTGTATCTGCCGCGCCTTCGCAACGTCGCCGGCGCCGCGCCACGTCGCCGCTCGACTCCGGTGGCACACGGCGTGGAGACCATCCTCCTGGTAGAGGACGAATCGTCCGTCCGCCGCGTGACGACGCGGATGCTCGAGGGCCACGGGTATCGCGTGGTGAGTACAAGCAGCGGCGACGAGGCGCTCCAGATCATCGCCGCTTCAAAGGAGCAGTTCGACCTGCTCCTGACCGATGTCGTCCTCGCCGGGGGCATGACCGGCGTGGCGCTCGCCGAGCGCGTCCGCGTGCTCCGGCCCGCATTGCGGATCCTGTTTGTCTCGGGATATACCAGCGACGTAACGATTGTGCACGGCCTGCTCGAACAGGGTGTCGCGCTCGCGCAGAAGCCGTTCACCGCGGAGGCGCTCGGGAGGAAGGTCCGTGAAGTTCTCGACGCAAGTTGAA
>JAHFCS010000413.1 GCA_023249395.1 Gemmatimonadota bacterium | reverse complement strand
GGCGATGAAGAATGTGGACGAACAGAAGCTCCTCGAATGCGAGCCGCGATCTCCCCCGCATCGCCTCGGCGATCGACTTCGGACGATGCACCATGCGAAGCGCTTCGGGCAGCGGAGGAATTGCCGCAGCGCGAAGCATCTCCGTCGGCAGATATTCCTTGACCTGGCGGAGAAGCGGGTCGAGATGAGCATCGACGATGCCGCGAATGACCTTGAACGACAGTCCTTCGGTAGCCGGGTAAACCGAGAGAACACGGCCTTCCTTCAGGTTTCCGGATTCGCTCCCGAGGTTGACATGTTCCCTCGGCTGAAGCTGTCTCCCGTGAAAGAAGCGAACGGTTCCCGTCATGAGCAGCGTATCGTCCTTGGAGATCGTGCGATCGAGAAAGGGCTGGCCCGGCCACGAAGCTTCGATCACCCCGCTGTCGTCGCGCACCACCGCCTGGAAGATTCGCAGTCCCTTTCGCGTCGGGATGATTCCCTTCGACACCACGCGGCCGACGATCGTCGCATCCATTCCGGGCTCGAGCGAGGAGATGGGGCTGACGGTGCTCGCGTCCTCGTACCGATGGGGAACGTGGAAGAGAAGATCGCGCGCCGTCACGATGCCAAGGCGCCGCAGAGCTTCCGCGCGCCTCGGACCCACGCCTTTCAGGTAGGTGACAGGCATGTCGAGGTAGAGCTTGCCGGACGGTGGCGGCCGCCGCTCCTCGTCGCCCAATCGCTAGCCCTCTACCAGCTCACGCGCGAAAGCCACCGCATTGAACGGCTCGATGTCGGCTATCGTCTCGCCGGTGCCGATGAACTTCACCGGCACACCTAGCGCTTCGCGAACCGCAAGGACGATTCCACCCTTTGCCGTGCCATCGAGCTTCGTCATCACGAGTCCGGTGATCGGAATCGCTGCGGCGAAAGTGCGCGCCTGGGCTACCGCATTCTGTCCGATCGTCGCATCGAGGACGAGGAGCGTTTCGTGGGGCGCGCCGGGGACGCGCTTGCCGATCACGCGATGGATCTTCCTCAGCTCCTCCATCAGGTCAGCGCTCGTGTGAAGGCGGCCGGCAGTGTCTATGACCACGATGTCACTTCCCCGGGTCACGCCCGCGTCTATGGCGTCGAACGCCACCGACGCAGGGTCGGTGCCCGCTTTGCCGCCGACAAAATCTGCGCCGCTCCTCTCGGCCCACGTACGAAGCTGGTCGATCGCTCCCGCGCGGAAGGTGTCGGCTGCGCCGACGAGCGCACGTTTGCCCCTCGCCGCCATGAGAGCGCAAAGCTTTCCAATGAACGTCGTCTTGCCCGCGCCGTTGACGCCGATCACGAGAATGACTGTCGGCTTTTCGCCGGCGAAATGGACGGAGGTATCATCGCCGTCAGCGCCGAGCGAGCGTGCCACGCTTTCCTCGAGGGCGGCGAGGAAGTCATCCTGTGTTCTGAGTGCTCCGCGGCGAGCGTGGCGCTCGACCTCTTCCACGAGGCGTATGCTCGTCGCGACTCCGAAGTCAGCCTCGATCAGTACTTCCTCGAGCTTTTCGAGCGAGCCTTGTATCACCCCGCCGCGCGCCAACACGCTCATATCGGTGAGCGCGACATCCTTTACCCTCTGCCAGAGCGATCGCCGGGGGACGTCGTCGGCGCGTCGGAGAATGCGGGCCATTCGTCAGATTAGGGGATCGGGTTAACCTCTTTTCACCGCGGAGAACGCGGAGAACGCGGATGAACAGTAATGTAAGAAGAATGGAAACAGCGGGATTGATTGGTAAATACCGGTTCAATCATCAGACCTGGCGAAGAATCAGATCCCTGCTGCTTTGCTGGTTCTAACTCCGGTCATCCTCCGCGTTCTCTGTGTTCTCCGCGGTGAAAAAACGCAAACTGGACCGGTCGTACAACTTAAAAAAAAAGCGCGATACTCGCGCTTGGCCGACATCGGATTCACTATGGTGCAAGCGGTGCCGCTCTCGGGTCAAGCTCTAGTTGGTCTCCCCCTCCGAGAATCCGAACGACGCCAACGTTCTCGACCGCATGCGATTGAAAAGACCGCGCTCGGACGACGCGATCGGCTGGCCTCCCTTCATCCGCAGCGCGACGCGAGGATCGCGCTGCTTTCCGTCAACGAGCACCTCGAAGTGGAGATGCGGTCCCGTTGCCAGGCCACTCATGCCGACATAGCCAATCGTGCGCCCGATCGACACGTGCGTGCCGCCGTGAAGTCCCCGGGAAAATCCACGAAGATGACCGTACCGGCTGACGAATCCGTTGCGGTGGCGAATGTCGATGACGTTCCCGTACCCGCCCTTCCGCCCGGCAAAGATCACCACACCATCCCCGATCGATCTTACCGGAGTGCCCATCGCCGCCGCGTAGTCGGTGCCCTTGTGCTGCCGCCAGATGCCGAGGACCGGATGCCTGCGGCCGCCGAAGATGCTGGAGATCCGTCGGAACGCCACCGGAGCACGTAGAAACGCAGCGCGGAGCGACTTCCCGGTTCCATCGAAGTACTCACCGCTCACGCCTGAGCTCTTGAAGAGAATCGCGTCGACTTCGTTGCCCGATAAAGCGAGGCGCGCGCCGAGAATCTTGTTGATGATGATCGCGCCATTCGGCTTCCGCAGGCGCTCGACCAGGATGTGGAACTTGTCGCCATCCTGGAGATCCTTGCTCATGTCAACACGGTACTCGAAAATGTCGGCGAGTGAGAAGGCCAGCTCGGCGCGCGCCTCACGAGGAAGGTCTGCCGCCCTGCTGTGGTCGAGAGCCGAGTAGAGATTCGAGTGAATCACACCGCTCACGGTCAGGGTGTCGATAGTCGATACCGTCGAAGCTTCGACGAGCACCGGTGCCACCGCGAATCCGGCGGGACGAACGATCACCGGCCGCATCACTACATCGGCGAAGGGACCGGCCCGCTCGCCGAGCGCGGCGGAAGCGAGCACGTCCGGCTGCTGCTCGGCGAAGGCAGCGAAGAGGCGCGGGTCGGGTGTGGCCTGTATCGGCGGCGTCATTCGCAGCGCGAATAACGTGAAGAGTCCTACAAACGAGTATGTGATGACCCGCGCCGTGCGGAGTGTCAATCCATTTGTCTCCGAATGA
>JAHFCS010000412.1 GCA_023249395.1 Gemmatimonadota bacterium | reverse complement strand
CGGGGCATGTCCCTGGATGAGGTCCTGCACTATCTAGCTGACCGGGGTGAGTACGCGCCCGAGGAGAAGCAGGCCGCCATAGATCTGCGCAAGCGGTTGATGACGAGCCGGGAGCCGTTCACGAATGAGCGCGAGCGCCAGGATGGGCGGATCGTGTCGGTCCATTTCGCGCCTTCGGCCGACGGCGGCGGTGTCATGACTTATTCCGACGTGACGCTGGCGCGCCGGCAGGAGGCGATGCGTCAAGCCCTCACCGACCAACTCGACCGGGAACGGAAGAGCCTGTTGGCGGCCCAGTCCGTCGCGAGCGTCGGGAGCTGGGAAAACAATCTGCGAGAAAAGCGCGTCCAGTGGTCGGCGGAAACCTTCCGGATTTTCGAAGTCGAGCCGGACGCATTTTCTCCCACGCACGATGGGTTCCTCGCGATGGTCCATCCGGACGATCGAGCCGCCGTCGACAGTGCCATGAAAGCGTCTCTCGGCAAGTCCGAAGTCTGCACCATCGAGCACCGGATCCTGACTCCCCTCGGCAAGCTGAAATTCGTCGTCGAGCGCTGGCAAGTGTTCGTGGACGGTGACGGGAGGCTGTTGCGCGCCGTCGGCACCTGCCAGGACTGTACGGAGCTGAAACTTGCCCAACTGAAGGTGGAAGAATCGACCAATCTGCTGCGCGTCGCGGAAAGAGCGGCAAGACTTGGCGGATGGGTCATCGACATCGAGAGGGGATTGCTCGAATGGTCGTCCGTAACGGCGGAGATTCACGACGAACCACCCGGCTTCAGTCCGCCTTTCGACAAGGGCCTGCGTTACTATCCGCCCGAGGATCGCAAGACGATTCAGGACGCGCTTGACCTGTGCATCCTCGAGGGAAAGCCCTTCGACGAGACGCTGCGCATCATCACCGCGAAGGAACGAAGCGTCTGGGTGCGCGTGATAGGCGAAGCGGTCCGCGACCATGATGGCTCAATCAGATCTATACGGGGCGCATTTCAGGACATCACGGAACTGCTTGAAGCCCGGGAAAGTTCGAAGCGCCTGGCGGAGCAGCTCTACCAAACGCTGGACAACATCACCGACGGATTCATCACGATCGACGAGGACTGGCATTTCACCTTCGTCAATCAGGAGGCGATGCGTCTTCTCGAAAGAAGCGACAGCGATCTCCAAGGTAGATCTTTGTGGGAGATGTTTCCCGACATCGTCGGGTCGGGCTTCGAGCGGCACTATCGCGAGGCTGTCGCGAAGCAGGAGATGGCGACATTCGTCGAATATTATCCCAGCCTCGGGAAATGGTTCAGCGTGCGTGCCTATCCCTCCAGTGAGGGTCTGGCCATCTACCTTCAGGATGTCTCCGATTCGCGAGCGCAGCAGGAGCATCTGGCTCTTCTTGAAGCCGCGGTTTCGCGTTCGAATGACATCTTCCTGATCACGGAAGCGGATTTGCTCGACGAGCCGGGACCCCGCATCGTTTACGTCAACGACGCCATCACGAAGTCGACGGGCTACAGCAGGCAGGAACTCGAGGGCCGAACACCAAGGATCTTTCAGGGCCCCGAAACATCACGAACCGAACTCGCCCGCATCAGGGCGGCGCTGGAGAAGGGTTCGCCCGTCCGTGCGGAACTGATAAATTACACCAAGGATGGTTCTCGATACTGGGCGGAGACCGTCATCGCCCCGGTCGTCGACGACAGGGGCCACGCCACCCATTTTGTCTCCGTTCAGCGCGATATCACCGAGCGGAAAGCTGCTCAGGATGCGCTCGCCATCAGCGAGGTGCGCTTCAGGACCGTAGCCCAGCTCAGCGCCGATATCGTCTGGGATTGGGATCTCGCGGCCAATACTCTCTGGCGAAGCGAAGATGTCGACCTTTACTTCAAGACGGAAGACACGCCAGACAGCCCCCAATCCTGGGTGGATCGAATACATCCCGAAGACCGCAAAAGAGCTCTCGCGGATTTCAACGCGGCCCTGCGCGGGGCGGGCGACGACTGGACGGCGGAGTACAGGCTGCAACGCCTCGACGGATCGTATAGCCAGATGAATACCCGTACGGCGGTCATCCGTAACGACATCGGCAAGGCCGTCCGAATAGTCGGCAGTGCGGTCGACGTGACCGACCAGCGGCTGCTCGAAGAACGGGTTCGTCATTCGCAGGAAAGCTATCGAACGCTTTTCGAAGCTGCGCCTTACGCCGTCCTCGTGAAGGAACGCTATTCCCTCCGTTTCATTGCGGTAAACGATGCGGCTGTGAAGCAGTATGGATGGTCGCGCGAAGAGATGCTCGCAATGACGATGAGCGAACTCTATGCGGCGGAAGACTTGCCGATTGCCGCAAGCCACCGGTATTCGTTCTCGACCGCAAATACCAGTGTGCTGAAAAATCTCCGGCACTTGCGCAAGGATGGTGCCTCCATCGAGGTGGAAATGGCCGTCCGTCATATCGAATACGACGGCAAGCCCGCCACTCTGGCGATCGTTACCGATGTCAGCGAGAGGGTGAGAGGGGAACGCGCCCGCGCGGCGGCCGAGGAGCAATTGCGCGCGTCGCAGAGGCTGGATGTCGTGGGGAAGCTGACGGGCGGCGTCGCCCACGACTTCAACAACATCCTGATGGTCATCATGGCGAATGTCGACGCCGTCCTCGAAGCCGAAGGCGTCGCCGCCGAGACCCGGCAGAATATCGAAAGGATCGGCGGAGCCGCGGAACGTGCGACACAGCTGACGCGGCAGCTGCTTGCCTTTTCCCGCAAGCAGACGCTGCGACCGCAGAAGACCAACCTCAACGACCTGGTGGTGGCGACGGGTTCGCTGTTGCGGCGGACTCTCGGTGAGCACATCGAGATAAATTCGTTGTTGGCCGAAGATCTCCGGGAAATCGACGCCGATCGCGGTCAGGTCGAGGCGGCAATCATCAACCTTTGCATAAACTCGAGGGACGCCATGCCGGGAGGCGGGCGCCTATCCATCAAAACGAAGAACGTCACGCTCGACGAGGACTATGCGAAACTCAATCCGGAGGCCAAACCAGGTGACTACGTGGCCCTGTCCGTCACCGACACAGGAACGGGCATGACGCCGGAGGTCCTGTCCAAAGCATTCGAACCCT
>JAHFCS010000411.1 GCA_023249395.1 Gemmatimonadota bacterium | reverse complement strand
CGTGGTAATACTCGTATGCCGCGGCCTTCAGCGTGATGCGGTTGCGTTCGTCCTTTTTGACGTCGAATTCAGTTATGACAGCACCCACGAGCTCCTCCGGCAGTTGGACCCATTTGCCCACAATGGGAATACCCATGAACCGCAAATTAGGCGGAGGTTCGAGGATGCGCAAGAGACACCCGGCTGGAGGAGGTATCGGTGGCGTACAAAGCGGCCGAACCCCCTGAGCCAGTGAAACGACCGAACTCGCAGGCCAATTACTAATTGACTCAAAATTAGTAATTAGGTTCTTGCCAGGCCCCGGTCAGGCTGATCGAGGTTCGGCCGAGTACGTGTCGTCTTCAGTGTCCGGGATTCCGGCGGCTTCGACTCTCTCGATGGAATAGTGAAGTCGAACGACTCCGTCCGAAAACTTCCGCGTCGATTTCAGCTTCAGCTCGTCCGTTCGCCGCCTCGGATCGAGGAGCGGAATCCCCTCACCGATCAGTACAGGGACGACGTGGATGATCAGCTCATCGAGGGCGTCGGCGTCTAGGAATTCCCCGAACACGACGGCTCCGCCCATCAGCCAGATATTTCCTCCTTCCTCGCTCCGCCAGCGTTCAGCGAGCTCGCGCACGTTTCCGCTCTCGATGATCGCTCCCTCAATCGCGCCTGACACGAGCGTTCGTGAGAGGATGATGTTTTTCTTACCGGGCCAGATCGCCTGTCCGAGCCTGCTGCCGATTTCGTAAGTCGTTCGACCCATCACTATGGTGTCTATCGAGCGAATGAACTCGGACATACTGTAGTTGCCGCGCGGGCGCGGGCGATCGAGCCACGCGACGTCGCCGTCGGGGCGGGCAATGAACCCGTCTACGCTTGTGGCTAGGTAGGCGATGATCTTTCGCATCGGCTTGAAGATATAACTACTACTGCGGACTGCGAACTAACTCCGGACTGCGAACTAACTGCGGACTACGAACTAACTGCGTTTTCAGTAGTCCGCAGTAGTCCGCAGTAGTCCGCAGTAGTTCGCAATACGTTCGCAATTAAGTCGTCGCGACTCCCGCCAGCGTATCTCTGAAAACCTCGAGCGCCAGCTCGACCTTTCCGAATGGAGCAGAAACCTGGACGCCCTGCACTGAGGGTCGCACGCGCTCTAGCATCTCGCGGGCGATCGCGATCCCTTCCTGCACCCCGTGCTCCTTCGATTTGTCGCTCGCGCGGCGCATCCGCTCGATGATGTGATCCGGCACCACCACGCCCGGCACTTCGTTCGCCATGAACTCGGCGTTTCTGAGCGAGAGGAGCGGCCAGATTCCGGCCATTATCGGAATCGGCGTCTCGATTCTCGCGAGAAATCGCTCGAGCTGCTCAACGTCGAACACCGGCTGAGTGATTGCGTACTCGGCCCCCGCTTCGACCTTCCATGCGAAGCGCTTGAGCTCGTGCGCGATGTCGATCGCGCCGGGATTCACTCCGACGCCGATCGCGAAACTGGTGGGCTGGCCGATGGCGTTCCCGCCGGGATCCAGACCGTGGTTGAGCTTGTTGACGAGGTTCGTCAAACCGATTGCGTCGATGTCGAAAACCGCGGTCGCGTTCGGGTACGGACCCATCTTTGGCGGATCGCCGGTGATCAGCAGGATATTTCGCAGTCCGATCGCCGATGCGCCCAGGAGGTCGCTAAGCATCCCCAGAAGGTTGCGGTCGCGACAGCAGTAGTGCGTTACTGTCTCGATGCCGACGCGTTGCTCGATCAGAAGACTCGTGAGTAGAGCACCCATTCGGCTTTGCGCGCGCGGACCATCGGGCACGTTGACGGCGTCCACTCCGGCCGCCTTCAGTGCCTCGGTATCGCGCAACATTTTCGTGGTATCCACCCCACGAGGAGGGACGATTTCGACCGACGTCACCAGCTCACCACGTGCGATCTTCGCCGCGAATTTCGACCGCTCGGCGAACGGCACCGGCTCGACGCCTTTCTCCTCAGGTGGCAGCGCGGCTTCAAGATCTGACTGTGGCTTCGTCTTCCGCGGAATGCGCGCCTGTCGCGGCGAGAGCGGACGGATCCCTTCGACGATCGCGGCGATGTGCTCGGGCGTCGTGCCGCAGCATCCGCCGACGATCTTGGCGCCCGCCTGCACGAGGTGATGCGCGTACGTCGCCATGTACTCAGGGCTCGCCATGTACATGCTGCGACCGCTCACTTCGCGCGGCATGCCGGCATTCGGCTGCGCGCTCAGCTTGCGTCTTGTCACGTGCGCCATCTTTTCGATCGCTTCGAGAATTGTCTGTGGGCCCACCGAGCAGTTGAGTCCGATGACGTCGGCGCCGAACGCGTCGAGAGTGCGGGCGATGTCTTCGACCGAGACGCCGTACGGCGTCAGACAGTCGGAGCCGATCGTCATCTGGGCGATGACGGGGATCGATGGATCGACCTCGCGGCAAGCGAGGAGTCCCTGCTCGATCTCCTGAAGGTCCGCGAACGTTTCGAGCAGAAACAGATCAGCGCCGCCTTCGGCGAGACCCTGGATCTGCTCGGCGAAAATGGCGCGTGCTTCGCCGAGGCTTGTCGGGCCGAACGGCTCGAGTCGTATGCCGAGTGGGCCGACGGCGCCGGCGACGAGGACGTTTTCGCCCGCTTCCTTCAGCGCGATCTCGGCCGCTGCGCGGTTGATTTCGAGGACCTGTGTCTGAAGTCCGTAAGGCGTGAGCTTGGTGCGGCTCGCGCCGAAGGTGTTGGTCTCGATGACGTCGGCGCCGGCCTTCACATAGGCGCGGTGGACCTCGCGGACCAGGTCGGGTGCGCGGACGTTGAGCTCGTCGTAGCACTGGTTGATGAAGACTCCCTTGGAGTAGAGCATGGTCCCCATCGCGCCGTCGAAGACGATGACCTGCGCGGGGTCGAGGAGTCGCGCGAGCAGATCTTTTCGGTTCATGTGTCCGCCCGCGCCTCGGCGAGTGAGATCTCGCCCTCCGATGCGCGCTCGAGCGCCGCCGACTCGTTTACGGTTGCTGCTGAACCGTTCTCGCTGTCTCTCATGCCCTCGCGACGCTGCCCGACGGAGCTCGAAGTGTCCTCCGCAACGCCGGCGGCGGAGCCCCGCACCGCATAATACTTGGCC
>JAHFCS010000026.1:10887-11419 GCA_023249395.1 Gemmatimonadota bacterium | reverse complement strand
ACGCGATCTGTTGTCGTGGCGGTCTCGCTCCTCTTTCCGTTTGCTCTTCCAGGGCAGGAGATTCTGACTCCTCCCGATGCGGCTACGCTCCGCTCCGCTGCACGGCGCTATCGTGTCGCGCACGAATCCGCGATTCTGCGCGAGTTCACCGATCTGCTCGCAATCCCGAATCTCGCCGGCGACCACGTCAACATCCGCCGAAACGCCGACATGCTTGTGCAAATGCTCGAGCGTCGAGGAGTCTCGGCACATCTGCTCGAGGTGCCAGATGCGCCACCCGCGGTTTTCGGCGAGCTCAAGGCCCCCGGCGCGAAACGCACTGTAGTACTCTACGCGCACTACGACGGACAACCGGTAGATCCGGCGCAGTGGACAACACCGCCCTGGTCGCCGACGCTCCGCGACAAGTTGCTCGCCGAAGGCGGCGTTCCGATCCCGTTATCGACTTCCGTTAACGCACAGGTCAACGGCGAGGCCCGGCTCTATGCGCGATCGGCGGGCGACGACAAGGCGAGCATCATCGCGATGCTGG
>JAHFCS010000026.1:717-10877 GCA_023249395.1 Gemmatimonadota bacterium | reverse complement strand
GGAGCAGATGTTGGAGCGTCACCGCGATGTTCTCGCCGCCGACGCGTGGCTCTTCTGCGACGGACCCAACCATCAGAGCGGACAGCAACAGGTGCAGCTCGGCGTCCGCGGAGTCACCGGCCTCGAGTTGACTGTCTACGGCCCGACGCGTGCGCTCCACAGCGGGCATTATGGAAATTGGGCGCCGAACCCTGGCGCGATGATCGCCAATCTCATCGCCAGCATGCGCGACGACGACGGTCGCATCACGATCGCACACTACTACGATGACGTGCGACCGATCTCGGCCAGCGAGCGAAGGGCGATCTCGGCGATACCACCCGTGGATGTCGACCTGCGCCGGTCGCTGGGTCTCGCACACACCGAAGCAAAGGACGCGCAGCTCGCTGAGCGAATCATGTTGCCGGCGCTCAACGTCCGGGGTATACAGGTGGGTGCAGTGGGAGAGCTGGCCGCAAACGTCATCTCGACCGAAGCGCGCGCCTCATTCGATTTCCGACTCGTGCCGAATCAGAAACCGGAGCGAGTCCGCGATCTCGTGAATGCCCACATTCGCGCTCAAGGCTATTTCGTCACTCCCGACAGCGTGACGATGGCGGTTCGCCAGGCGCATCCGAAAGTTGCGGGGGTGCGCTGGTCGGCGGGCGGATATCCGGCGAGCCGAGCGCCGATAGATCAGGAATTTGCGCGCGCGGTCGTGCGCGCGGTGGGCGACGGATTGGGGAAAGCCCCACTCCTCCTGCCAACGATGGGCGGCAGCGGACCGCTCTATCTGTTCGAGCAGGTGCTTCACACGCCGGTGATCGTCCTTCCGATCGCGAACTTCGACGACAACCAGCACGCAGCAAACGAGAATCTCCGGATTCAGAATCTGTGGGACGGGATCGAGGTATACGCTGGCCTAATGGGAAGGCTCGGTGTGTATTGGAAGCAATGAATCCTCGCAAGCGTGTGCTGATCGGCATTCTCTGCGTGGCAGGCGGATGTGTGCCATCTCCTGTCACGCGCGCCCCGGTACCCGAGAGCGCGCACCAGATGCTTGCTACGGGCATTGGCCTCGCGACCTTCGATAGTATATGGACGGTGGTCGAACGGACATATGTCGACACCGCGTTCGTCGCGACGCGATGGAAAACCGTCCGCGATTCACTTCGTCCGCAAGCGGTATCGGTGACGACACGGGATGGACTCGACAGTCTCATCGCGGCGACGCTCGGCCAGATACGCGACTCGCACTTCTACATCATACCGGCCCGCGTCGCGAGTGAAGTTGCATCGGATGGCGACAGCGCGGGTGCGGGCGAGGGGACAACTGGCGCCTCCGTTCGGATTGCCGGCGACCGCGCACTGGTATGGCGCGTCGAGCCAGGAAGCCCGGCCGCACTAGCGGGGATCGCTCCGGGCCAATCGGTCGAGAAGCTGAATGACCGGGTAGTCAGGACGTCGATTCAGAAAGTGCTGTCGCTTTCTGATGCTTCCCGCCAGCGAGCACTCGCCGAGCTGGACTTCAAGCTGAACGGCCAGCTTTCACCTGCCGTCGGCGGCGAAGTTCGCATTCGAGCCGTGAAGCCGGGACAGAGCGAGGTATTCGAGCGTTCTCTCGTCGCCGTTCCGGCGCGGGGAACGATTTCCAAGTTCGGAAATCTTCCTCCGATCGTGGGCGTCGTGCGAGTATCGAGGTTGCCAGTGACGATTGCCGGCAATACGCCCACCGGCAACTGCGTCGGCACCATCGCGTTCAATATCTGGCTTCCTGCTCTTACCCCCGAGCTCGAGCGAGCGATTGACAGTATTGCGGACTGCACAGGTATCGTGCTCGACATCCGTGGGAATCCCGGCGGGGTGGGCTCGATGGTGATGGGATTCGCCGGCTACTTCGTTGGATCTCCGGTGTCGCTCGGCACGATGCGGATGCGCGAGCTTTCACTCAACTTCGTGATCAATCCGCGCCTCGTTCGGGTAAGAGGTATCCAGGTCGGTCCCTTCACGGGACCCGTAGCCATTCTCGTCGATCCGATGTCTGCAAGCACATCCGAGATCTTTGCGACCGGGATGCAGCGGCTCGGCCGGGCGCGGGTATTCGGGGAGCGAAGCGCCGGGGCGGCACTTCCAGCGCTGATGCAGGCCCTGCCATCCGGCGACGTCTTCGTCCACGCTGTCGCCGATTTCACCGATCCTGACGGTAACCGAATCGAGGGGACAGGTGTAATACCCGACCAGATCGTCCCGCTCACCGAAAAGGATCTTTCAAACAACATCGATGCCCCGCTTGAAGCCGCCATCGCGTGGTTGACATCTGCCGGCTCCCACCCGACTGGCGGAAATCACCTTGGCGGGGCATCGGGCGTAACCCCGTGACTCTCATTATCGTCTTTACTCGACCACCCCAAACGAGAACTCAATGATCCGTACCCAGACGCTTCGTTTCACCGTTGCGTTGACGGCGCTCGCCGCCGCCAGCGCCGGCGCACAGTCCGCGTCACTGCCGCCGGCAGCGACGCTGCTGGCGAAATACGCAACTGCCATCGGCGCTCCTGCGCTGCTTCACGCGCCCCAGATCACTACTCGCGGCGGCCTGATGATGTCGGCCGCCGGCATCAATGCGACGTTCGAGATGCTTCAGCTTGCGCCCAACAAGATGCAGATGGTGACTACGATCCCCGGCGTCGGCGCGATTCAGGTAGGCTACGACGGAACAACGGCTTGGTCCGTGGATCCGATGCAGGGTCCGCGGGTCCTGTCCGGAAAGGAGTTCGACGAGATTCGGGAAGAGGCCGACCCACGAGCTGCGGCTCGCCTTCCGGAATTGTTCGCTGCCCTGCAGACAGTCGCCGACACGACGATGGGTGGTGAGCAATGCTATCTGGTGAAGCTCACCTGGAAGTCGGGCCGCGAGACCTTCGACTGCTACAGCGCGAAGTCCGGCCTCATAGTCGGATCGAAGAACGTTCAGCAGACAGCGATGGGAGCGATCCCCGTTACCAGCCTCTACACTGACTATAAGAAGTTCGGTGACTTCATGATGGCGACGAAAACAGTCCAGTCGATGATGGGGCAACAGCAGGTGATGACTATCACCACTGTGGAAGTGGGAACGGGCGCTGGAGTGGCGATCAACGCGCCACCCGAGATCAAGGCGCTGGCGAAGCCGCCCGTTCTCAAGTAGGCCGGTCGTTGTGACAGCGGGCTATTAGTATCAAAGCGATACTAATAGCCCGCTTTCCGTTTCAGCTCTTCATGGAGTGCACCGCATGCCACGCAGCATGGGCTTCCATTCTATGACCTGAACATGCGCTCCTACGACGCCATCGTCGTTGGACTTGGTGCCATGGGGAGTGCGACGCTTTACCACCTCGCACTGGGTGGACGTCGCGTACTCGGACTCGAGCAATTCAAGCGCGGACATGAGCTGGGCTCTTCGCACGGCGACAGCCGGGTGATCCGTGAGCAATACTTCGAGCACCCGCTCTACGTCCCGATCATACAGCGCGCCTACGAGCTCTGGCAGGAGCTGGAGGTGCAGACAGAAATCCGGCTCATGACGCTCAACGGCGGGTTGATGATCGGCCCTCCGGATGGAATGGTCGTTGGCGGTACACTTCGAAGCGCGGTGGCATTCGATCTTCCACATGAGGTACTCACTGCTGGCGAGGTGAGCGAGCGATTCCCGGCGTTCCATCTCGCGGATGGTCTGATTGCAGTCCTGGATCCACGGGCCGGATTCCTCGAGCCCGAGTCGTGCAACACGGCCCATATCGACGGAGCTCGGCGAGCAGGCGCGGAGATACGCTTCGAGGAGCCGGTGATTCAGTGGGCGCCAGATGGCGATGGAGTGCGGGTGAAAACCGCGTCAGGCAGCTACCGCGCCGATCGCTTGCTTTTTTCTGCCGGGGCGTGGAGCGGGGACCTGCTACGCGATCTGAAGCTCCCGCTCACAGTGGAGCGACAGGTGGCGTTCTGGCTCGACCCTGATGAAAGTACAGTGTCGTACGACAAGTCCCGATTTCCGATCTACGCGTATGAGTACATCCCGGGGAGCATCTGTTATGGATTTCCACGGCTCGCACGCGGAGTAAAGGCTTCGGTGATGCACGGGGGCGAGCTGTCGCTGACGCCGGGGCACGTGAGGCGCACGGTCTATGAGGGCGAGGTAGAGCTACTGCGAGCCGCGCTGAGCGCGATTCTGCCGGGTCTCGCGACTGCGCCGGTGCTCGACAACGGAGTCTGCCTCTTCACGAACACGCCCGATCACGACTTCATCGTCGATTTCCATCCACACTTCCCTCAGGTCCTCGTGTCGAGTCCGTGCTCCGGACACGGCTTCAAGTTCGCCAGTGCTCTCGGAGAGATTCAGGCTGAGCTTCTGACCAAAGGAAGCACACGCTTCGACATTTCGGCTTTCCGGATCGACAGGTTCTCAGGCGGCGTCCCCTAATGGCTGTGTACTTTCGGATGAAGCACCTCGAGCAAGCCTGGAATCGGCTCTTCATCCGCATGGTCGGTCGTCTGATGCCGGCAGCGCCGTCGGAGCATCCCGACTGGAGTGCCGCTCCGCACCGAGTGCTATATCTCCGGCACGACAAGATCGGCGACATGATCGTGTCTACGAGCCTCATCAATGCGATCGCCAGGTCGTACCCGACGATCACGCTCGACGTCCTCGCGTCGCCCGCAAACGCGCCGGTACTGCTCGGGAATCCCAATGTCTCGTCGGTGATCATATGGGACAAAACCCGGCCAGGGGGATACGGCCGTCTTCTACGTGAGCTCCGCCGAGCGCGCTACGACGCCGTGATCGACTGCATGATCCTGGCTCCATCGACGACGACGCTCCTGCTCATGCTGGCTAGCGGCGCGAAGCACCGGATCGGTGTTGGTGGGCGGATCAACGACTACGCTCTCACCGTTCGTGTGCCTCCGGCGAGATCCGCAGTTCATCACATCGAGCATTCGGCGGTGCTTGCCACCGCATTCGGAGTGGACACCAACGCAGTAGACTGGCGGCCGGTGATTTACTTTGCCGAGGACGAGCTTGCACGGGTGAACCAAGTCTGGAATGGAAACCACGCAACCGCGGCCGAACCTCGTTGCAGGCGGTTACTGCTAAATGTTTCGGCGGGACCTGGCAGGATTCGCTGGCCCGATGCCCGATACATCGCAACGCTTCGGCACGTCAGGCGACGATCACCCGACGTGACGATTCTTGTAATCGGTGCTCCAGATGATTCCGAACGAGCAAGAGGAATTGCGGAAGGCGGGGGGGCTGAGTATGTGCCAACTTCCACACTCCGGGTTGCTCTCGCGCTCGTCGCAACAGCAGACATTGTCTTTACCCCCGACACTGCTATTGCGCACGCGGCGTCGGCCTGCGGCAAGCCCGCTGTTGTGCTGTTCGAGAAAGGAAAGGAAGCACTATGGGGACGCTACGGCATCCCGGGGCACGATATCGTAAGCGAGGACAAGATGCTCTCCAGCATAACGGTCGAGCCCGTGTTAGCGGCGTTGGACGATCTGCTGGAACTCGGCCATGACGCGCGCTGATTTGCATTGCCCGCCACGCCGCTTCAGAATATGAAGCAGCTCGTTACATCTCTCACAGGAGCAGTCATGCGATCGAGTTTTATTCTGCTGGTGTTGTTTGCCACCGCAACGAACTCCGGCGCGCAATCCGCGGCAAAGGATGCCAACCCCGTTGTTTCATCCATGCGCAACGAATGGAAGACGATCGCCGGCTACATCGCAAAAGCCGCCGACCAGATGCCGGAAGCGGATTACGCCTTCCAGCCGACATCGACCGTGCGGACATTCGGCCAGCTCATCGGCCATCTCGCGGGCTCGCAGAATCTGATCTGTAGCGCCGCACTCGGCGAACCTCCAAGGGCGGCCGAAGATGACATCGAGAAGAACGTCATAACGAAAGCGGGTCTCGTCGCCGCATTGCGTGCTTCGACGGAGTATTGCACGCGCGCCTATTCCCAGCCAGACGCAGCAACAGGCGGGGCTACGAAGCTGTTCGGTTCGGATGCAACACGGCTCGAAGCTTTGGTGAGGAACACGGTCCACGATGGCGAACACTACGGCAATATCGTCACCTACATGCGGATCAAGGGAATGGTGCCACCGTCGAGCCAGCGGGCTCCTCAGGCGGCACAGTAGGAACCGGTACCCGCAGTTGGGAATTCGCAATTTTTCCAGGACGACAAAGGAGGCCAAATGCCGGAAATGCCATCCTGCAGGACGCTGATGAGGAGCGCGCTGGTCGTGATAATCGTGGCTGGCGCCGGCGCGTGTACCGTAAAACCCGCTGATGAGTCGCAGGCGAAAGGCGACCAACCCGCTGCCGCCGGAACCGGTGCCGAGCAGGCACTGCTTGCGTTGGAGAACGCCTGGCCGCAGGCGGTATTGAAGCGCGACACCGTAACCTTTGAGCGAACTCTCGCCCCCGGGTTCGTGTACACCGAAGACTCGGCGGTGATAAGTCGCGGCGATCTGATCAAAGGAATGGCGAGCGGGCCTGATACAGTCGAGTCGGGTGGCAACGAGGACATGAAGGTCCACGACTTCGGAAACAATACCGCCGTCGTGACGGGCATCCTGGTTCTTCGTGGCCGAGGAACGGGTGGTCCCTTCACTCGCCGCTATCGATACACCGATACCTGGATGTTCCGGGACGGGCGATGGCAGGTTGTCGCGGCGCAGGACTATCTCATTCCGAAGTAGAGATTATGAAGCGCGCGATCTGGGCAGATGTGCTCTTCCTTGCTATCGCGATCGTTTCAGCGTGCACCAGGGAGGGCGAGCGCAAGACACCGGGCGCCGATACCACCACGGCGCAGCTGCCTGCAACGACAGTGTCGGGAACACGCATTGCTGTCGCGCATGCGGGGCCGCCCGGTGAATGGCAGATGCCGGCGGGCGATTACGCATCGTCACGCTACAGCACACTCTCGACGATCACGCCCGCTAACGCGCCGAATCTTCACGTGTCGTGGGCGTTCTCGACCGGCGTGCTTCGCGGCCACGAAGGGCAACCGCTCGTAATCGGCAACACGATGTACGTCATCACGCCGTATCCCAATGTCGCGTACGCAATCGACCTGACGCAGCAGGGCCAGCCGCTCAAATGGAAGTTCCGTCCCGAGAACGCTCAACAAGCGGCGGGACGCGCATGCTGCGACGTTGTGAATCGTGGCGCCGCCTATGCTGACGGGAAGATCTTCTACAACCTGCTCGACGGCCACACCATCGCCGTCGATGCAGCAACCGGGCGCCAGATCTGGCGGGCGACGATGGGCAATCTCGCGCGGGGTGAGACGATGACGATGGCGCCGATTGTCGTGAAGAACAAAGTCATCGTCGGCTCGAGTGGTGGCGAGATGGGTATTCGTGGATGGATCGCGGCACTCGACGTTGCAACGGGGCACGAAGTCTGGCGCGCGTACAACATCGGCCCCGATCGCGACGTGAAGGTTGGCCCGAAGTTCAAGCCATTCTACGCGCACGACCGGGGCAAAGACCTTGGATCGACCACCTGGCCGGGCGATACGTGGAAGACGGGCGGCGGCGCCGTATGGGGATGGCTGTCGTACGATCCCGAGCTCAACCTGATCTACCACGGCACGAGCAATCCCGGACCATGGAACCAGGACCAGCGACTCGGCGACAACAAGTGGACGGCGTCGATTCTGGCGCGCGACGCGGACACCGGCGAAATGGTCTGGGCGCTCCAGACAACGCCGCACGATCTGTGGGACTACGATGCGGTGAACGAGAACATCCTCGTCGATCTCCCGATCAAGGGGGTGACGCGAAAAGCGCTCGTCCACTTCGACCGCAACGGCTTCGCGTACACCATCGACCGCGCGACAGGCGAAGTGATTCTCGCCGAGCCGTTCGTGCCGATGAACTGGTCCACTGGAATCGACATGCAGACCGGACGGCCGAAGATGGTCGCCGAGAAGATGACGTCGCAGGGAAAGAAAGTGATGGACATCTGCCCGAGTCTCGAAGGCGGGAAGAATCAGCAGCCGGCAGCGTTCTCTCCGCAGACCGGCCTCTTCTACGTTCCGACGAACAATCTGTGCATGGACTTCGAGTCGCACGCGGTGACTTACATCGCTGGGACGCCATTCATCGGCGCACTCGCTCCCGAGAAAGGAGGCCCGGGCGGATATCGCGGCGAGTTCATGGCGTGGGACGCGACAACTGGAAAGAAAGTCTGGGGGATCAAGGAGCCATTCCCGGTTTGGGGCGGGGCGCTGGTGACAGCGGGCGGCGTGGTGTTCTATGGCACGCTCGACGGCTGGTTCAAGGCGGCGGATGCACGGACAGGAAAAGTTCTCTGGCAATTCAAGGTCGGCTCGGGCGTGGTCGGGAATCCCGTGACGTACACAGGCCCGGACGGAAAACAGTACGTCGCCATCTATGCCGGCATCGGAGGCGACATGGGACTGCTGATTGCGGGCGACGTGGCAGCGAATCTGCCGTATGACGTTCGCGAGCGGGGGACGACCCTGCCCGACCTGGCGCGGTGGACAAGCTGGGGCGGGATGCTGTTCGTGTTTTCGCTGTGATGAGGCTCGCGAAGCGTTTTCGCGGGGAGGTCTCGATGCAAGCTCGATCGTTTGCGGAGCTGGGTCTCGTGATCGTTGCTGTCTGCGCGCCCATTGCGTGCGGCGGCGATTCGAGCGCGGCACAGACGCCAACGTCGAAGAAGACAGTGCAGCCGTCGGCCGCCGCGACTACGCGATACGTGGATGGCGGTGACAGCATGCGCTTTGTCGCTCACGACGAGAATCTTCCTGTCGGGTTCCCGGCGAGCGGCCGACCGTTGACGCTCACGAATCCGTACGAGGGCGACAAGCGGGCCCTCGGCGTTGGAGCACAGCTCTACGTCACCTACAACTGCATCGACTGTCATGGCGCTGACGGCTCAGGAGCGATGGGACCCAGCTTTGCCGACGGTCGCTGGCATTTCGGCGGAGCGCCGGGAGAGGTTTTCGAGTCGATCTATCAGGGCCGGCCCGACGGAATGCCGCAGTGGGGCGGGCGGATCACGAACGATCAGATCTGGATGCTGACGACCTATGTGCGGTCGCTCGCGACGAAGGACCTGAGCACCGACAATTTCACCGGGAAGACAATCGAGCGCACGGGACACTGATTGGACGAGCGGCGGAGACGATCCTCGTCGTAGATTGCTGGGTACAGTCGAGGGAGGTTCGGAGTGCTCACATCGGAAGCAGCCCGCCAGGCATTGGCGGTATATCTCGTCACCGACGCCGCGGCGCATGAAGCCGAACGCTTCGACGCAATCGGGAGGCGGTTCGATGGATTCGAGCACGCGTTTCCGGAAGGCGACGACGCGACGCTCATTGACGTGCGGATGGCGATGACTTTCTGGGACGCATGGATCGATGCGCGAAACCACGGATGGCAGCCAACCGCCGGCATCCAGCAGGGCGAGTGGCCGGCTCTCGCGCGCGGCATAGCCGCGGACCTGACGGGGCATCGGGATATCGGGGACGCCCGCGTGCGCGAGCTGTTCGATGTGCGCAACCCGGGGCTGGCGGACAGAGTAAAGCTCCTGGCGGGAAGGCTCCGGGAGCGCTCGGAGACGACCGACTGAGGATCGAGGTTAGCTTTCCCGGTCGCGCGATTGTAACCGCTGATCCGGACCTCCCGTAGAGAGAGGAGCCATGCAAGCGACAACCACTCCGCAGGCACCGATTCCTCCTGGTACGCCGAAGCCGACGCCCGAGCAAATCGTGGTTCAGATCCCTGGAGGTGCAGGGATTCCGGTCACGGTCGCGGATGTCCAGGCGTTGAAGGCGAAGCGAGCGGAGCTCTCCAACCAGATCGAGTCAGCGACAGGACGGCGCCAGCGTCTTTCCAACAGCCTGCCGGGGAAGGAAGGGGCAGACCGCTTGGGAATCGAGGCTCGCATCGGCGTGCTGGACAAGCGCATCCTGCAGCTCGAGTCAGACCTCGCTGAAACCGGCCACCAGCTCACAATGGCTCCGGGTGCGCTGGTGGCGTCGACACAGGGGCCGTTCCAATTTAACGGGATGGATCCGGACGCCGTCGCCGCGCTGGGCGCGGTATTCATGATCTTCGTCCTCGCGCCGATTGCGTTCGCGGCGGCCCGCCTGATGTGGAAG
>JAHFCS010000026.1:0-707 GCA_023249395.1 Gemmatimonadota bacterium | reverse complement strand
CCGCCGCCTCCGGCGATCTCCGCCGACGCTTCGCGCAGGCTCGAGCGGCTCGAGCATGGAATGGACGCGATCGCGATCGAAATCGAGCGCGTCTCCGAGGGCCAGCGGTTCGTCACGCGGTTGTTGTCCGATGCACACGCGACTCCGGTACCTCTCGCGTCTCAGCGCCTCGCGCAGCCGGTCCCGGCAGTTGGCGACGAAGGGAGCGTCGGCCAAGCCGGAGAATAGCCCGAGCGCCGCTTGTTGAAAGAGACCGTGATCGAAACCGACCGCCTCATTCTGCGGATGTTTCGCGAAGAGGACTTCGACGACTACGCGATTCTCTGCGCGAATCCCGACGTCATGCGCTTTCTGAATGGAAAGCCGTTCACCCGCGTCGAAGCGTGGCGTCACATGGCGATGCTCGTGGGACATTGGCATTTTCGCGGCTACGGCTACTTCGCAGCGGAAGACAAGGCGACCGGACGGTTCGTGGGACGGATAGGCTTCACGAATTTTGCCGACTGGCCCGGTTTTGAATTGGGATGGACGATCGCGCCTGAGTACCAGGGCAGAGGATTGGCGACCGAAGGTGCGCGGCGGCTACTTCAGTACGCCTTCAACGAGCTCGACCAGCCACACGTCATCAGTCTCATCAACCGCGACAACACCCCCTCTATTCGCGTGGCCGAGCACCTCGGCGAAAAGCCGGAGGGGAACACGGAAGT
>JAHFCS010000410.1 GCA_023249395.1 Gemmatimonadota bacterium | reverse complement strand
TGAACACCGGCAGCAGAGCGACGAGACCGAGCAGGAACACCATCCACGACCGGTCGGTGCTTTGATCGAGGCGGCCAAAGAGCCTGAGCGCGTGAGCCGCGGGAGCGAGAGGCAGCAAGGTGGCCGCGGGCCAGCCAACGACGCCCACGAGAGGAAGCGCGAGCAGGCCTCCCATCCAGCCAAAGTTGCCGCGCGCGCCAGTCGACCCGCCCCAGATGCGAGCTCCTTCGGCGACGAGAGCGCCCGCCAGGAACAGCGCAAACAGCAGCAGCACAATTCCCACCAGCTCGCGCCTCAGCGCGGAACCGGGATGAGCGCTAGCGTTCGCGATCGGGCCCGAGTCGAGTGATCTGTCGGTCCTGATAGATGGGGACCACAGGGTACGAATCCACCGCAGCACAGACGGCGAGGTCTTCGCCGAACCCTGCTTCGGCGAGCGCTTTCCCGTGGGACGAGGCCCCGAAGATCTTCGTGATGTTGTCGCCATACTTGCGGTCGATGATCTCGCATGCGCATGCCGCGTCGTTGAGAACGATCGAGCGGCCACGCTGGGAAAGAGAGCGAACGTAGCGGCCTGCACAGGCCGCGTCCTCGAGACTAAAATGGCCCTCGTCGCCCGCACATACAATCGCGACATCAGTCTCGGCTCGCGCGGCAGCCCTCAGCATCGCCGTCACGGCAGCGTGATTGACGTACGACGCGACCACAATGTCGCGCGTGCCCTGGAGTCCCATCAGCGCTCGGGTTCCGTTCGTCGTCGTGAAAAGAATGGTGCGTCCCCCCACCGCTTCAGCCGAGAAAGACAGCGGGGAATTTCCGAGGTCGAAGCCGGTGATGGGCTGCATCTTCTGTTCGCCGGCGAGCACTACGTCCGCTCGCTCGAACTGCTTCGCTCGCACGATGGCCACGTCGGTGCTCTCAACGGGCACGACGGTCCGTGCACCATTCACGAGCGCGACCGCGACGCTGGTGGATGCGCGAAGGACATCAATGACGGCGACCACACGCCCCACAACGTCGCCGAGCGACAGCTCGCCCGGCGACAGAAACACATCGACGTTCACCTACGCTGGCTCCTTCAGCAGATACACCTCGCGCTCGAGGAACCTGGTATCGACGTCTCCCGCCTGAAAGTGAGGATCGGCCATCACACGGGCGAGAAATGGAATCGTCGTCGTGACCCCCTCGATAATGAAGCTCTCGAGTGCCACCTGCATTCGGCGCAGCGCTTCCGGACGGTCGCGGCCCTGGCAGATGACCTTGGCGAGAAGCGAGTCGTAGTACGGCGGCACGGTGTAGCCCGTATAGACGTGCGTGTCGAGCCTTACGCCCGGTCCGCCGGGTGGATGGAACACGTCGATCTTGCCTGGCGACGGCTGGAAGTTCCGGGCCGGGTCTTCGGCATTCACGCGGCATTCGATGACGTGGCCCCGAAGTGCCGGCATCTCCGTCACCGACAGCTCCTCTCCGCTCGCGACGCGGATCTGTTCCTTCACGAGGTCTACGCCGGTGAGCACCTCGGTCACCGGATGCTCGACCTGGATGCGCGTGTTCATCTCCATGAAGTAGAAATTTCCGTCGGCGTTCAGAAGCATCTCGATCGTTCCCGCGCCCACGTAGTCGATTGCCTGTGCCCCGCGCACTGAAGCTTCGCCCATCGCCTCTCTCAGCTCCGGCGTCACCGCAACGCTCGGCGCTTCCTCGATCAGCTTCTGATGGCGGCGCTGAACCGAGCAGTCACGCTCGCCGAGGTGAATGACGTTTCCGTACCGATCGCCGAGTATCTGGAACTCGATGTGGCGGGGACGCTCGAGATATTTCTCGACGTAGACGTCGCCGCTTCCAAACGCCGACAGCGCCTCCGACCTCGCGAGCTGAAACGACCGCGTGAAATCCTCCGGCTCGGCGGCGACCCGCATCCCCTTCCCGCCCCCGCCGGCGGCCGCCTTTATGATCACCGGAAATCCGATCTCACGCGCGAACTCCAGCGCTTCCTCGGCGTCCTCGACAGGTCCGGGTGTGCCCGGGATGATCGGCACGCCGACGGCCGCCATGGCGTTGCGCGCCGAGGCCTTGTCTCCCATCACGCGTATCTGCTCTGCGGTCGGACCGATGAACGCGATGTTGCTCGCGGCGCAGGTCTCGGCGAACTCGGCGTTTTCGGCGAGGAATCCGTATCCCGGATGGATCGCGTCGGCGCCGGCAATCTCCGCCGCGGCGATGATGCGCGGAATCTTGAGATAGGAGTCGCGCGCCGGAGCCGGTCCGATGCAGACGTCGTCGTCGGCAAATCGGACGTGAAGCGACTCCCTGTCGGCCTCCGAATAGACAGCAACCGTCTGCACACCGAGCTCGCGGCACGCGCGGATCACGCGAAGCGCGATCTCACCACGATTCGCGATCAGGATCTTCTTGAACATTCCCAGCGGTGGATCAGGATCTGATTTCCTGATTCAGGTGCTCCCACTTGGCGTCGCTCGCGCTCGCGACTCCCTGGACGCGCAGCGCGAACTCGCTCGGGTTGGTCGCCGTATAAAGCGCGTTCTCGTACGAGATGATGCCCTTCTTGTACCAGTTCATCAACGACTGGTCGAAGCTCTGCATCCCGTATTGAACCGTTCCCTCCGCGATCAGCTCCGGAATGTTGAGCGACTTCGACATGTCGCGGATGTTGTCCCGCACCGCCGCGGTGTTCACCAGGACTTCTGTCGCCGGAACACGCCCGGGCCTGTCAGCCCGCGGTATGAGGCGCAACGAGATGACGGCTTCGAGAGCGCTCGCCAGAAGAAAGCGCACTTCGGCCTGCTGGCTCGGGGGATAGAAAGACAGTATGCGGTTGATCGTCTGCGTCGCGTCGGTGGTGTGGAGCGTCGAAAAGACGAGGTGTCCCGTGTCGGCGGCCTTCATCGCCGTATCGAGGGTCGGCAGGTCGCGGATCTCGCCGACGAGCAGCACATCCGGATCCTGTCGGAGCACGCGCCGCAGCGCCTGTTCGAAGCTCCCCGTGTCGGTTCCCACCTCGCGCTGGCTGATGCGCGACTTGTTATCGCGGTGGAGAAACTCGATCGGGTCTTCGATGGTGATGATGTTCGCCGCGCGGTTCTGATTGATGAA
>JAHFCS010000025.1 GCA_023249395.1 Gemmatimonadota bacterium | reverse complement strand
CGACCGTTTCAGGATGGCGAATCAGTGTCCGCGAGCGATGGGCATGTATCGCAAGGCGCTCGAGATCGATCCGACGCTACCCGAGCTTCGCTTCAATGCATCGGTGTGCCTGCTTCAGCTTGGAAAGTTCGGCGAAGCGAAGTCACTGGCAACGAAGGGACTGAATTCAGCGGCCGATGACCCGCACCTGCAGCGGATTCTAGTGGTGGCAGACAGCCTCGCGAGTCTAAGCAAGCGCCCCATCCCCCCGGCCTGAGTTGCCTTTTCTTCACAATCTCGTCCTCTCGACGGACTCATGCATGCAGCTTCCACACAAGGAGATTTGAACAATGGCACGCAACACGAAGAAGGGTTTCACGCTGATCGAGCTTCTGATCGTCGTCGTGATCATCGGCATTCTTGCCGCGATTGCGATTCCGAAGTTCGCCAACACGAAGGAGAAGGCCTACCTCGCATCGATGAAGGCTGACCTTCGCAACCTGGCGACCTACGAAGAGAGCTACGCGGCCGATAGCGCCGGTACGTACTTCTCGGGCAACGGCGCGGCTCAGGGCTTCACCGCCTCGCAGAATGTGACGATGACGGCGACTGCCGTCGCTGGTCCGCCTGCCGGCTGGAGCGCAGTCGCGACGCACTCGCTGACAACGAAGACGTGCAGCTCTTCGGTCAACGGTTTGATAACCTGCACCTGATCGGGTGACACTCAGCAGCAAGAGGGAAGGCGGCCAACTGGCCGCCTTTTCTGTTTTGCGTCACTTCGATGTCATCCCGCCGGGAATGGTGCCGCTGCGCCCTCAGCACGGGCTAACGTCCGGCCATGAAGCGAAAATCACGCGCCGGCTTCACACTTGTCGAAGTAGTTGTCGCAATACTGCTGCTCTCGGTCGGCGGGCTGGCGCTCGCCGGATCGGCAGCAGTGATGGCGAGACGCATGGCGGAGACCGCACGGTCAGAAGCGGCGGTGTCGGTCGGACGAAGTCGTGCGGAAATATCGTTCGCAACACCGTGTGGGGCACTCGCCGGCGGGAATGAGCGAGTGCTCGGCGTCCGCTCCGACTGGAGCGTATCCGCCTCTGCCGGTTCGACCGACATCAGCCAGCGGATAACCTATCCGACGCGACGTGGCGATCACTTCGACGATTTCCTCACGGCGGCACCCTGCGGATGAGGCACACGCGCCAGGGCTTTACTCTCATCGAGGTGGTCGTCGCCGTTGCGCTTGCAGCGCTTGTGGGATCGACACTGCTGATGACCTTGCGGCGCCAGCAGCGATTCTATGGCTCGGCCGCGGAGATCATACAGGTGCGAGGCCAGCTTCGCGACGCGGCGGATGTGCTTGCAGCGGATCTGCGCGGCGCCGCGGTAGCCCGCTACGGCCTGCCGCTGATGACCGATTCGGCAGTGGAGCTTTTCACGACGATCGGTGCATCGGTGGTTTGCACCGCGCCATCGGGCCGAACTCTCTTCATGCCGCCGGCGGTGCTCGCCGGGGGCACCGCACTCACCTCACTCCTTGCGTCTCCCGACACCGGGGACGTGGCTCTGATTTACGCAACGCCCGACGGGATTCCCGACTCGGCCCAGTGGGTGGAGTTTCGCATTGCCGCATTCGGATCGCGATCGCTCGCCACGTCGTGTCCGGCTGTGACGGGATTCACGTCGGCTGCCGACGCCGTGGTGAAGCGAACCGGATATGCGGTCACGCTGACGAGTGATCCGCCGCCGGCGGTGCGGAAGGGGGCGCCGCTGAGATTCCTTCGCCGCGCACGATATAGTCTGTACCGATCGTCCGACGGCAACTGGTATCTCGGATATCGCCGGTGCAATGCCATCGGCAGGTCAATCTGCGCGGCCATCCAGCCGGTGAGCGGGCCCTACCTCCCCTTCGCGAACGGAGCTATTGCCGACGGCGGGCTCGCGTTCCGCTACTTCGACACCGAGGGTGCTGAGCTGACGGACGCGTTGCTGTCGCCGACGGTTGCACGAATCGACATCGTCCTGCGTGGCGAGACGGCGCGCGCGGTATCACTCGTTGGCGACGCGCGCTCGCGCTATCGAGATTCGGCAATAGTCAGCATTTCGCCGAGGAACAGGGTGAGGTGACGTCAAGGATTCCGCACGGCGGCGCGGGCGGATCACGGAACGCTGACGCACGTCCCGGCTTCGCTCTCGTTGCGGTCCTGGTAGCGTTGGTGTTGATCGCGCTCCTGATCACCGGCGCATTCTTCGCGAGCGGCCAGGAAGTCACAGTCGCCCGCAATGAGCTGCGCGACCAGCAGGCGTTCGCGTTCACGGAATACACTCTTGCCCGCACGCTCGAGAGCTGGGATGGCTCAACGGCCGACGCGATGACTGCGGGACAGACGCTCTTGTTTGCTCCCGCCCCCGTGAATCGTCTGGAAAGTACGGTGTTCATCACGAAACTCGACACGGCCCTGTACCTCGTCGTGGCGGAGGGCCGCGTGGGGACGCCTGATGCCGTCGGCGTGCGCCGCAGGGTTGGAATCGTGGTTCGCACGGTCCGCGACGGCGCGCCGATAAACCCTCCCGTACGAGTCACCGAACAGGCGTGGGTCGAGATGTACTGAAATGTCCGCAAAGCTGTTACCAACGCGGCCGGTGAATCGTGTTGAAGTGCAATCCCTTGCGGTCTCCTACCCAGGACGTCATGCCGCTATTCAGTCGCAGAAAGACGACAATTGGCCTCGACATCGGATCGGGACTCATAAAGGTCGCCGTTGTAGATCATGGTAACGGCGCTCCCGAGCTCGTCCGAGTCGCAGTCACAATGCTTCCCGCCGACGCCATCGTCGAAGGCGAAGTCATGGATCCCGGCATCGTCGCCGACGCGATACGCGCGTCGCTCGACGCCGCTTCGGCCACTTCGCGCAACGTCGTCACGGCGGTCGGCGGGCGCTACGTCATCATCAAGAAGATCCAGACCGAGCGCGTCAAGGAAAAACAGGCGCGCGAGCTGATGCGTTGGGAGGCAGAGCAGCACGTACCAGACGTCGAATCGGTGGAGCTCGACTTCCAGATTCTCGATCCGAGCAAGACTTCCGATGAGATGAGTGTTCTTCTCGTGGCTGCGAAGCGCGACCTCATCGACTCCAAGCTGCGCATTCTCGCCGAAGCAGGCGTTGTTCCGACAATCGTTGACGTCGACGCGTTCGCGCTGCACAACGCCTTCGAGGTGAATTATCCCGAAGCGATGACCGGTCTCGTGGGACTGGTGAACGTCGGCCACGAGGTCACGAACGTGAACATCATGGAGGGCGGAGTGCCGCTTCTCACGCGTGATCTCTCGCTGGGAACGCGCCGCTTCAGCGAGGACCTTCAACGCCAGCACGGTCTCTCCGCGAAAGATGCGGAAGCTGTCATTCGCGGATTCGATCGCTCTGCCAACCTCGACGCCGTTCTCCAGATGCGTGCGGAAGAGATAGCAGTGGGTGTCGAGCGCGGCGCGGCGTTCCTTTCGACGACGAAGGCGGTCGCGAAAGTGCGCGCCGTCTATCTCTGCGGCGGCGGCTCTCGGACCCCGGGACTCGCCGAGATTCTCGGTAACCGTCTCGGGATGCCCGTTGAGCACGCAAACCCGCTCGCGCGTCTGAGCATCAGGGACGGCGCTTTCAACGGTCTCTCAACCGACGAAGTCGCACCGTTGCTGATGCTGCCCATCGGTCTCGCTCTCCGTCAGTAATCGACTCCAGGGATATTCGACATGATCAAGGTCAATCTTCTTCCGGGAGCCGGTGGAAAATCGGAAGGCGGAAGCAAATTCGATTTTGGCGGGATGGTTTCGAAGGCTACCGCCGGAATCAGGGACAAGTTCCTCGTCGGCTCCGTCGCGACGATCAGCGTCGTCGTCGTCGCCTCCACGCTGCTCTTCGTTGGTCAGCAGGCAAAGGAGCGCAAGCTCGTCGAGCGCGAGCGGCAGGCGGTCGAGGATTCGACGCGGTACAAGGTCGTGCTCGCCGCCAAGAGAAAAGCCGAGGCGATTCGCGATTCACTGTATCAGCAGGTGGCGATCATCAAGTCGATCGACGACAGCCGGTATCTCTGGCCGCATCTGCTCGACGAGATCAGCAGCGCGTTGCCGCAGTACACATGGCTGACGTCCGTGACCCAGACCAGTGCGCCGCCGAGCTCGGTCGCCTCTGACAGCGCCCAGGCCGCCAAGCTTGCGGCGGCGAAGAAAGCCGGGAAGCCGGCGCCGTCGGACGCCAAGGCGCGGAAGTCCCACGCCGATTCCGTCCTCGCCATTGCCTCGCGCGCGACGAAGTTCAGAATCGTCGGCCACACCGTAGACATCCAGGCGCTGACACTCTTCATGAAGACCCTCGAAGCATCGCCATTCATCCAGAACGTCCAGCTCACACGCTCGGACATGGTCACGTCGGAAGGGAAGGAAGTGACCGAGTTCCAGCTCGAGGCGGAGTCGCAGGTTCCCCCGCCGTTTCTCATCAAGTCGGTCTCGCTCGCCGTCGGAGGAAACTGACATGGCACTCGGCGGAAATCTCGGCAAACGCGATCAGGTTCTCGTCGCGGCGGCGGTGCTTGTCGTCGCAGCCGCCGGCGCGTTCGGCTATTTCGTCTATGTGCCGAAGAGCGACGACCTCTCAGCCATTCAGCAGCACGTCGACCTGCTCGACACCAAGAACGCACAGGCAAAGGCCGAAATCGCCGCCGGCAGTCTTCAGAAGCTTCGCATGGAGACATCGCAGTTCGCTTCCGAGCTTGTGGTCCTGAGACAGATCGTCCCGACGACCAACGAAGTTCCGGCGCTGCTCGAGAACGTATCGACAGCGGCACGCAGGGTCGGGCTCGATCTCGCCATGGTAGAGCCCATGCCGGTCCTCATCGGGGACCAGTTCGACACCTATCGCTACAAGCTCTCGGTCACCGGCGGGTACCACGCAATCGCCGCTTTCCTGACTAATGTCGGTTCGCTCAACAGGATCATCGCCCCGGTCGCTCTCAACCTCAAGCCACTGTTGCCGGCGGACCAGAAGAAGATCCGTGTGCAGAAAAAGGACGAGCTGCTGCTCGACACCGATTTCCAGATCCAGACGTACATAGCCCACACCGCCGAGCAGGCGGATGCGCCGGCCGAGGAGGAGAAGAAACAATGACAGTCAACCGAAGCATCGCCATCGCCTGCGTAGCGGTCGGTCTCGCTGTTGCCGCGCTCGCGTTCGCCGCCGGTGCGCAGAGCGGTCCGTCAGCGCGCCCCGTGCGTGTCGCCGCCACCTTGGATGGGAAAGCGCCTCCCGCAGTATCACCAGCCGCGGCTGCCACCGTCCCCGCAGTCGCGGACGCAGGCAAGCAGCTGTTAAGCCGTGAGACCTACGCCTACCAGGGTGCGGGTCGCCGCGATCCCTTCGTCTCGCTCATGAACAGCGAGGAGCTTCGTCCGATTTTCCAGGATCTGAAGCTCGTCGCGGTCGCATTCGACCCGCTCGGTCGCAACTCGGTCGCCGTGCTGCGCGACGTGACATCGAAGGAGCAATACCGCGTGAAGGTAGGCCAGGAGATCGGCCGGATGCGCGTCGCCGCGATTCGCGAGAAGTCGGTGACTTTCGGGATCGAGGAGTTCGGCTACAGCCGCCAGGAGACACTGGCGATGAATGATTCAACCAAAGTGAGGACGCAATGAAGCAGTTCCTGGCGATCGCCGCGGCTTTCGCGCTCGTCTCGTCCGCGGCCGACATGCGCGCCGCGGAGCGCTCGGGTGGATTTGCGGCGCTCCACGCGAATGACTACAGCGCGCCCGTCCGCACTGTGAGCGTCGTTCCGACAGCCGGCCGCGCGCAGGTGGTAATCGGCGTGGATGCGTCCGTGGAGGTAGACGATTTCCTTCTGGAGTCGCCGTACCGCATCGTGATCGATCTGAAGGGCGCGACACTGGACATGGCGCCGCGCTACGATCGACTCGCGCGCGGAGGCGTGACGAACATCCGCGCCGCGCAGTTCAGGCCGAACATCGTGCGCGTCGTCATCGAGATGGATGCACCGCACACGTATGAGGTTTCGCGGGCCAACGGTGAAGTTCGTGTCGTCGTCGCCGGCGCAGCATCGACGTTCGAAGCGTGGTACTCCTCGCCCGACGTCGCGGCACGCACGCGCGTGGCGGGCACTGACACTGATTCACCCGCGCCGGCAAAGCCTGCTGTGCCTGCTGAGAGCTATACATATAGAACTGACGCTCCGGCAACGGTCGAAGCCGCGCCCAATGGCGGCACCACCCCGGACGCAAACATCACGTCGGCGGGCGCTCCGTCGGATCGCTCGAGCGCTCCGGAGACACAGCTTCGATTGACATCGCCGACGCTCGTGTCGGATCAACCGCGGATTACCGTCACTTATCAGGACGCCGACATCCGCGACGTAATCGCCGCCTTCGCGTCGTTCTCCGGCCGCACGATTGTCGTCGGCAAGGACGTGGTTGGCACGATCACCGCCGAGATCAAGAACCAGCCGTGGGACGTCGCTCTGCGCGCGATTCTGCAGGGTCAGGGGCTCGCCGCGGCGGAGGATGCGCTCACTGGGATCATCACCGTCGACAGCTATCGGAACATCGCCGCCAAGCAGTCGTCGGAGCCGGTCGTGACGCAGCTCGTCGCGGTCAACTACGCGAGCGCAGC
Source organism: Gemmatimonadota bacterium (assembly GCA_023249395.1). GTDB lineage: Bacteria > Gemmatimonadota > Gemmatimonadetes > Gemmatimonadales > Gemmatimonadaceae > UBA4720. The sequence goes on along the minus strand of JAHFCS010000025.1, from coordinate 4,789 downwards.
GTCGCTCGTGTCCACGCTCACCAACCTCCTCGCCAAGGATTGCACGCCTGGTGGCGTGCCCGAGGCGCGGCAGAACACCCAGACCAGCTGCTATTCGCGTGGGGCGGTCGCAGCCGACACCGCAACGAACACATTGCTCATCACCGAGACGCCGTCGCGGATGGCCGATCTGCTTTCCTACGTGAAGAGTCTCGACGTCCGGACGCCGCAGGTGGCGATCAAGGCGAAGATCGTTTTCGTCAACCGCACCGACATCGAGGAGCTCGGACTTTCCTACGATCTCGGCACCGGCTCCGACCAGTTCTTCAGCCAGCTGGCGCCGCGAATCGACCCGTCGACGCTGAAGCCGGTGGACACGAATGGCGACGGCGTACCCGATGCCTTCGGTGGCGGCTCGCCGATCAATGGCGACCGCATTCTCCTCGGTGGTAACGCGCTGTCAGCAATCGCCAACGCCAACGCCCGCGTCGTGAACCCTGCGCTCAAGCTCGTCTTCTCCGCAGCGCTCGGGAAGTTCCAGCTCACCAGCTTCCTCGACGCGCTACAGGAAGTGCGGCTCGCCGACCTTCAGGCCGAGCCCAGCATCGTGACGCTCGACAATCGCAAGGCGGAAATTCTCGTCGGCCAGGAAATCCCGATCCGGGTTCTCGATCTCGGAACGCAGGGCCAGGGTCAGGCGGGTGGCGGCGCCACCGGTAACCAGGTCCCTCGGGCGACTGTTCAGCTCAAGGAAGTCGGAATCATCCTCAGCGTTACGCCGCACATCACGAACAACCGTCAGATCCTGCTCAAGCTGCACGCCGAGAACTCCGACGCGCAGCTCGCTTCTTCTGACGTCGGCTTCATCTTCGGCAAGCAGCGCGCGGACAACCAGCTACTCGTCGGCGACGGAGAGACAGCGGTCATCGGCGGCCTGACGGTCACCCAGGTAACCAGCTCGAAATCCGGCATTCCACTGCTCGTCGATCTACCGATCATCGGTCGGCTCTTCGGCGTCACCCGCACTTCTGAGCAGAAGCGCGACCTTTTGATCCTGGTGACACCGCACATCATCGACGATGGCGATCGCACTCTGTCGCGCACGCCGCCCGGCACCAGGCAGTAGGCATCCAATGCTGACATTCATGAAGAGGCTCGAGTCCCGCGCCGTCGCGATCGCCGCCGTAACGGCGCTCCTGGCAGCCGGCGCATGCAGCGAGTCGACATCGACATCGAGCACGCTGGCTGACAAGTCGCCGCCCTCCGTCAGTCTCTCGACGGGCGGCAGCTCGGTGGACACCGTCATCTCGTTCCAGGTCGACGCCAAGGACAACCTCGGACTGAAGACGGTATCGGTGAGGGTCTCCGGTGGTCTTTCGCTCAGCTTCGATTCGACGTTTACGAGCGCACACACCGACGCATCGATTCCGTTCGTCGTGTCCATCCCGCGCAGCATTCCCCGCGGGACACCAGTCCTCGTTACCGCTTCGGCGGTTGACGGCGCGCTCAATCACTCGGCCGTCGACACGCTCAAGCTGACAGTCGGCAACGTGCCCCCGGCTGACGTGCACTTCACGAGTCCGGCAAGCGGAACACCGGCGGTCGTCGGCAAGTCCGTCATCGTGTCGCTCAGCGCGCGCTCGGCGGTGAAGGTGAGATCCGTCGGCTTTCGCGCGACCGGGGCGCTTCCGATCGCCGACTCAACAGTCTATTCCAGTCCGCTCAGCGACTCCGTGTCGGTGCTCGACACGATTCCGATCCCGGCGAACGCCCCGACTGGCGCCGTCTCGCTCGCGCCATTCGTAATCGACTCGCTCGGCCAGCGCACCCTCGGGCCGCCGATTATCCTCAACGTCCAGCCACTGTCGTCGATCAACTCGACACCTGTCGTGTCGTTCAGCCACACCGTCAGAATGGAAGTTGGAGACACGATGCACGTCGAGGCTACCGATCAGACCGGCGTCACCGTCCTTGGCTACGAAATTCGCCGCACCGTTAACGGAGCAATTGACGCCAGGGATTCCGTCGTCTCCAACGGCAACATCACCTCGCAACTCAAGACATTCGACCTCAAGCTCCCGTACTCGGAGTTCCCGACAACCGTCTACATCCAGGCCTTCGCCCGAAACTCGAACAGTGTGCGCGCCTATGCAAAGCTCTCCGGCGGCGTCGATCGGGTGGACACCGCGACGATCGTCGCCGGCGCGACGAAAGCGCTTCCGCTCGGCGGCGCCGTTGCCGACGCACTTTATCACCCGCGGACGGACCGCCTCTACTTCACGAACATCGAGCGCAACGAGCTCGAGGTTTTCAGCCTGACGGATTCGTCCTTCAAGTCGCCGATCATCGTCGGCTCGCGTCCATGGGGCATCGCCGCTTGGCCGCGTGACCACAATGGTACGATGGGTGACACACTGCTCATCGCCAACTCAGGCGGTACGGACATCAGCTACGTCAACCTGAATGGATCGGGCAGCGGACGTGAAGTCTTCAGATATGCCCTGCCCAACATCATTGCCTTCAGCGTTACCTCCAAGAAGAGTGCTGCCGGATTCACGCTCCAGGAGCGCACGAAATACGATTTCAGCGACCGGCCACAGTACCTCGGCGCGACCTGCGAAGGGAGCGGAATGGACTGCGGCGACATCGTCGTCACTTACTCGACGACGCCGACGCCCGGCCAGAGCGAGCCGTTCTCCAGGAAGAATGGTACGCTCCGATGGGAGAACCTCACGCGCGGCACGTCGCACTTCTACTTCGAGCAGGCGGTGGGGCAGTCCGCGAACAGCGCCGATACTCTGGAGGTGCTTCGTTACGACGCCCACACCGGTGAGGAGAGCGTGCTGGTGCCCTACAAGCAGAAGGTCGTATCTCCGACGATGACTGCTGAGTACTCCGTGGTGGTCCGCCTGCCTGATCTCGCCTTCCGTGATACGACATTCGTTCGCAACTCGGGCAACTTCCGGCGCGCGGCGTATGGAGAGGGCGGTCCGGTGCAGGGCACCCGCGCGATGACGTTCGAAGCTGGGCGCGGATTCATCACGACCGCCCGCCTGCTGGACGGAAGCATCGGAACTCTCGCGTTCCCTGTCATGGACCGCGGAATCTCGCAGGCGCAGGATGTCTCCGACTTCGTCGCCAACAGCTTCGCCAAGGTGCAGGGCGTAGCGATGAATTTCGACGGATCTCTCTCCGGCATTCGCGCCGACTCAACGTACCTGTTGAGTCCAGCGCTCAGGCTTCAGGGAATTCTGGGAACAACGACGAGCAACGCCGGCCTTGACTTCCATCCGAGTAACAGCGGACCCAACTCGTTCCCGCTGTCGAGCCGGCTCGTGTTCGCCGCGTCTGCGGAGCCGGTGATAGAGATCTTCGACAGCTACTGCTACAAGAGAGTGAGCAGCGTGCCGATCAGGGACCCGATAATCGGGCCAATCAAGGCGGCGCTCCGTCCACTCACCGGCCAGCTCGTGCTGGTGGGCGCGACAAGGGGAGGGGTTGTCATCGTCACGCTGCCGAATACGTTTACGACGAGTTGTCCATAGGCGTACCCGCTCGGCCGGCACGCGGGTCGCCGGCCGAGCGGTGCTCAAGCTTCTATATAATGAAGTGAACGCGAGCCCGGCCGACCGCCGGGCTTTTGCGTTGGAGACGAATGCTTCGATTCACCACCGCCGGCGAGTCACATGGTCCGGCCCTGATCTCGATCCTCGAGGGCGCACCGGCGGGAATCCCGTTGGTGGCTGCCGACATCAACTCCGACCTCGTACGCCGACAGCAGGGTTACGGACGAGGGCGCCGGATGCAGATCGAGAGTGACGCCGTGGAATTCATCTCCGGCGTGAGGGCGGGCTACACCATCGGCTCCCCGATCGGGATGATGATCAGAAATCGCGACTGGGAGAATTGGCGCGAGATCATGGACCCGGCACCCGACGCGGTAGATGCGACCGGGGCCATAGTCGCACGGAAGCGCGTCGTGACCCGCCCGCGGCCCGGTCACGCCGACCTCGCGGGAATGCTCAAGTACGACCGGGAGGATGCTCGAGACGTGCTCGAGCGCGCCTCTGCCCGCGAGACAACGGCGCGCGTCGCCGCCGGCGCGATCTGCCGCAAGCTGCTCGGCGAGTTCGGCGTGAGAATCGGAAGCCATCTCGTCCAGCTCGGCGGCGTAGACGCCGAGCTGCCAGAGGTGTTTCCGGAGGACATCAATGCCATCGCCGACGCATCCCCCGTGCGAACGCTGGATTCCAATGCGGAAGCGGCGATCATCTCACTTATAGACGAAGCGAAGAAGAAAGGCGACACGCTCGGCGGAATATGCGAGGTGGTCTGCACCGGACTGCCGGTTGGTATGGGATCCCATATATCGTGGGATCGAAGGCTCGATGGGCGCATCGCCGCCGCGATGATGTCGATTCCCGCGGTCAAGGGAGTCGGCATCGGAATCGGGTTTGAAGCTGCGAAGTATCCGGGATCAGCGGTACACGACGAGATCCTTCCCGGTGACAATTCGCGCACCGCGAATGTGCGACGACGAACGAATCGCGCAGGCGGACTCGAAGGGGGAATGACGACCGGCGAGCCCCTCTTAGTGAGAGTGGCGATGAAGCCCATCAGCACACTGATGCGTCCGCTCGCCACCGTCGAGATGAAGACCGGCGAGGCGGCTACTGCGGTTGCCGAGCGCAGCGACGTGACAGCGGTGCCGGCGATGGGAGTAATCGCGGAAGCGATGCTGGCGTTTGTCGTGGCGCAGGCGATGATCGAAAAGTTCGGCGGTGATTCACTCGGTGAGATGCGCCGCAAT
>JAHFCS010000409.1 GCA_023249395.1 Gemmatimonadota bacterium | reverse complement strand
CGAGCATGAAAGCCGTGGAGTCGGAGACACGAGCGGCCTGCTGCATGTTGTGGGTGACGATTCCGATCGTCATGGTGGACTTCAGCTCGTAAACGAGCTCTTCGACCTTCTGGGTGCTGGCCGGGTCGAGCGACGCGGTGGGCTCGTCGAGCAACAGGACCATCGGCTTCGTCGCCAGAGCGCGCGCAATGCATAGTCGCTGCTGTTGCCCACCCGACAATGCTACGGCGCTCGTACGAAGCTGATCCTTTACCTCCTCCCACAGACCAGCGCGGCGCAGCGCGTCCTCGACGATCTCGTCCACCTCGCGCCTGTTGGGCATTCCACCTTCTTTCACGCGGAGTCCGGCCGCGACGTTGTCGCGAATCGACATTGTGGGAAACGGAGTCGGTCGCTGAAAGACCATTCCAATGTGTCGCCGCACGCCGATCGCGCTCGTCCCTTCGCCGTAGACAGGGTGACCATCCAGCGTCACGCTGCCGGTCACGCGTGCATTGGCCACCGTCTCGTGCATTCGGTTCAGGCAGCGCAGGAGCGTGGACTTGCCGCAACCCGACGGGCCAATGATGGCGGTGACGAGCCTGTCGCCGAAGGTGAGGGTCACGTCTTTCACCGCGTGAAGATCGCCGAAATAGGCGTTCAGGTCCGTCGCAACCAGGCACGGCCGCGCCTCGCGACTTGCGACCTCCGCGGGGCGATCGTCGGCGCGCACCACGGGCCTCAGCCCCACGATGCGCTCCCGCGGCGAGACCGCCATCTCAGTCAACGGCCGAGCCATAGCGGGATCGTGTCGCGAATCGCGCAGCGACGCTGATGACGAGCACGATCCCGATCAGCACCAGTGCCCCCGCCCAGGCGAGCGAGTGCCACTCGTCGTACGGGCTGATCGCATAGGTGAAGATCTGAAGCGGCAATGCCGCTATCGGCTCCCGCAGCGACGTGGACCAGAACTGATTTCCAAACGCCGTGAAGAGAAGCGGCGCCGTCTCACCCGCAACACGTGCGACGGCGACGAGCGCTCCGGTGACGATCCCCGGCAGCGCAGTCCGAAGCACGACTTCGAGCGACGTTCGCCATCGCTGGTAGCCGAGGGCGAGCGCGGCTTCGCGAAGCGAGCCCGGGACTACTCTGATCATCTCCTCTGTGGTTCGGGTAACGAGAGGAATCATCATCGCTCCGAGGGCGATCCCTCCGGCGAGCGCCGAAAAATGGCCGAACGGACGGACGAGGAATTCCCAGGCAAAGATCCCCATGACGATGGATGGAAGTCCGTTCAGAACGTCGGAAAGAAATCGCGCGACGTTGGCGAGCTTCGTCCCCTTGCGATCGACGAGAAAAAGTCCGGCGCCGATGCCGACCGGAAGGCCGATCACCGCGGCAATCGAAACCAGTATCAGCGTCCCGACGATCGCATTCGCCATTCCGCCGCCGGGCTCGCCGACCGGTTTCGGCATCTTTGCAAAGAAATCGGGACTGATGGACGCTGCGCCGACTTTCACGAGATGGAAGAGAATGAAGACAAGCGGAAGTGTCGCGAGCGCGGCGGCAAGGTAGGTCAGCGCAAGCATTGTCGCGTTCGCGATGCCGCGACGACGACGGCTGGACAGGTGTAGTCGTTTGACGACCGGCGTACTCACGCTTCACCCCTCGCTGTTACGCTCCACACAAGCCACCGCGCGATTGCGTTCACCAGTATGGTAATGAGGAACAGCACCGCTCCAACGGCCATCAGCGCCGAGAGGTGCATGTCGTTCGTCGCCTCGCTGAACTCGTTGGCGATGAGCGATGCCATCGTGTATCCGGGAGCGAGCAGCGACGCCGATATCTCGGCGCGATTGCCGATCACCATCGTCACCGCCATCGTCTCGCCAAGTGCACGGCCGAGACCGAGAATCATTCCTCCGACAATGCCCGATTTTGCATTCGGGATCACCGCGTCGCGGATCGTCTCCCATCGTGTCGCGCCGAGGGCCAGCGCGGCCTCGCGCTGCGACCGGGGCACGGCGCGGAGAACCTCTCGCGAGACAGCGGAAATGTACGGCAGGATCATGATCGCCAGAATCACTCCCGCTGCGAGCATGCTCGGGCCGTAGGCCGGGCCGGAAAAGAATGGCGTCGCTCCGAGATGCAGAGTGTCGCGCAGAAACGGCATGGCGTGATCGCGCAGCAGCGGGATCATCACAAAGATCCCCCACAGTCCGTAGACGACGCTCGGAATCGCGGCGAGAAGATCTATGAAAAATCCGACCGGCTGCTTGAGCCAACGCGGTGCAAACTCGGAAAGAAAGATGGCTGCGCCGAGAGCCAGTGGCGTCGCGATGACGAGAGCGATGATGGACGACACGACTGTGCCGAAGATCGCCGGCGCCGCACCGAATTTCCCGGCAGGCACATCCCACTCGCTCGACGTGATGAAGCTGAAGCCGAAAGCACGAAGCGCGGGCCACGCTGCGGCTCCGATCGCAATCGCGATCAGGAGGAGAAGCAGCGGAACGCAGGCAGCAGATGCGGTCGTGAGAATGACGTACGCCCGATCACCGGCGCTCGAGGCCTCGATCGACCTCCTGGCACGTGACGGTGGCGCCTGCGACGCGCTGACGGTGCGGGCAGGCGTACTCAGAAGAGACGACGAACCGGCGGTCACTTCGCGCTGGCGATCTTTATCGAGGCAAGCCGGGCGAGGAGCTTCGACCGCATTCTGTCGGGAAGCGGAGCGTAGTCGAGCGAAGCCGCATCCTTGTAGCCGGTCTGGTACGCCCAGCGCATAAAATCAACGAGCTCCCTCCCCTTCACGGCATCGGGTTGATTCTGATAAACGAGCAGCCACGTCATCGAGGAGATGGGATAAGCGCTCGCTCCAGTAGCATTAATGATGGACAGCCGGTAATCCGTATTGTCCGAGATCGTATCGGCGATTGCACCGGCCGCTGAGGTGACGGACTCGATCGAAGGCACGATGAACTGGCCGGCAGCGTTCCTCATCGCAGCATACGGAAGCTTGTTCTGCGTCGCGTAAGCAAGCTCGACGTAACCGATTGACCCGGGAGTCTGCTTCACCTGACCGGCGACTCCTTCGTTGCCCTTCGCCCCCAGTCCCGTCGGCCACGAGACTTCCTTC
>JAHFCS010000408.1 GCA_023249395.1 Gemmatimonadota bacterium | reverse complement strand
CGGACAGTTGTTGGAGCAGTAGCGGGTTCCGACGCACCTGTTGTAGACCTGGACGTTCAGCCCGTCGGGCGCGTGATAGGTCGCGTACACCGGGCACACCGGCTCGCACGGCGCGTTGCCGCATTGCTGACACATCATCGGGACGAAGCGCGTATCGAAATCCGCGCCTCCGTCCTCACCGCCCTCGAAGTACCGCTCGAGTCGGATCCATGCCATTTCGCGGCTGCGCGTGATGTTGGCGCCGAAGCCGGTCCGGTCAGGCAGGAAGCTCGGCGTCTGCCAGTCGGCGCCGACTGTCGGAATGTTGTTCTCGGCGTAGCACGCCGTCACGCAGGCGGAGCAGCCGGTGCAGCGGGCGAGATCGACTGTCATCGCCCACCGCCTTTTGGCCATCCCGCTCCAGTGGTTGGGATCGTACATCCCCTTCTCTTTCGACTTCTGCGCAGGACCGCCGAGATCTCCTTGCGCGTCCTTCGCCGTGGGCGAGCGAAGGCCCGGCAGGAATTCATGGCTCGCGTCGCCGGGGAATTCGGCTTCGTGCTTCTCACCGCCCTCCGCCGGCTCACCCTTCGCGAGATCGGTCGCTAGAATCGCCTGGCCGATTCCCCGCCCGTGCTGTCTGGCGGATCCTTCTGTCGTGACGATGAGTGAATGACCCTCCGCCGCAGAAACTTCAGCCTTTGTCGCGATGAAGCTCACCGATCCGGCACCATCCTCCACGTACGGGAGCAGATCGAAGGCGTTGAGACCCGCCTTTGCGTATCGTCCCGCGCCCACGTGCCCTCGGCCCGCAGCGATGGCCACTGTATCGGGACGAATCCCGATGAAGGTCAGTGCCGGCGCGGTCAACCTTCCGGCTGCCGTCTGCACCGTAACATGATCACCATTCGCAATGCCGAGGCGCGTGGCCGTTGCGGGATGCATCTCGACCACAGTCTGCCAGCAGATCTTGGTGACGGGATCAGGAATTTCCTGGAGCCACGGCTTGTTCGCTCCGCTGCCTGTACCGAGCAGTGGGTGCGGATAGACGATCAGGTAAAAGTCGCCGCTCGTCGTTGCGAGTGGGTGCGGAGTGAGTGGCGCGGGAGCAGTGCGCGGTGCTGTTGCGCCGAGCGTTCCCGGCATCACGCCCTTCGGGAGCGCGGCGGCGAGTGCCGCCGCCCCCCCCGGAACACGATTGATCAGCCACGTGCGATATGCACTCCCCGGTTCGGGAACCGTGCCTGCCGCAGGAGGATTGGATATTGAAAGCAGGACGTTCGACGTCGCTCGCGTGTCGAAAACCGGATCCATCGTCGGCTGCTGGAGCGAGATGGTTCCGCGTACCGGCTCGGCATCGCCCCACTGCTCCAGCGAGTGATGATCGGGGAGAATGAGATCGGCCATCGCCGTCGTCTCGTCCGGCACGCTGGAGAAGCTCACCTTGAACGGAACCTTCGCCATCGCTGCTGCAAACCCCGACGATTTCGGCATCGTATAGGCCGGGTTCGCTCCGCGCACCATGAGCATCGAAACCGCTCCGCGCTCCATCCGCTCGGCGAGAACGCGGAGTGCAGAAGGAGAATCCATCCCTTCGAAGCTGAGAATCGCTTCAGCGGGACGCACCGTGACACCGACATTTCCCTGAGCCGTGTTCAATGCGTTCACAGCCTGGCAGAGCGCGACACCGTCGGGCGTTCCCCCACCGGCGAGAACGAGATTCGGTTTTTCGGCTGCGAATTCGCGCTGCAGCCCACCGAGGACAGCGGCCTCAACCCCGCTTGCTTGCGAAGCGGCTTGCGGCGTGGTGGTGCCTGCCAGCATCGCGACGATTGCCAGCTCCGAGCCGGGGCGGGCGTTGATCCACTGGTCAGCATTCAATCCTGTGAGCGAGCGACGCGCGCCGACGTACACGAGACGTGGTGCAGCCTCGCCCCTGGCTCGCGCCTCTGCGAAATCGAGCTGCTGCGGTACCGAGGCTCCCCAGGAATCGAGGAAATCAGCTCCAACCGCGACGATCAGCTTTGCCCTCGTGAAGTCGAGCCGCGGCCACGCGACACCATAGCTCTGGAGGTTGGCGGCAATCGCCGTGTAGTCCGCGTCGGGATCGTAGCTGATGTGTCCCGGAATTCCATATCCCGCGAGCCAGCTGTCGAGAAACGTTCTGAAGCTTCCGGTCTCGTGCGCGTTTATGAACGCCGCGCTCCCGGCGGTCCCACGCGAGCGGATCTCTCCGAGTTTCTGAGTGAAGAGTTGAATCGCTTCATCCCACGTTGCGGCGTGCAGCGCGCCGTTGTGGCGGATCATCGGTCCGCGGAAGCGATCCGGATTGTACAATCCCTGCAACGCAGCCTGTCCCCGCGAGCAGAGCGCGCCGCGATTCAGTGGATGGTCGGGATTGCCCTCGAGCTTGATCGTGCGTCCGTCGCGTGTCTCGGCGATCACACCGCAGGCAGCGGAGCATTCACGGCAGGTGGTCGCGTAATAATTCGAAACGCCGGGGACCGTCTCGTCGGGCGAGACGAGGTACGGGATCAGCCGTTCCACACGCTCGGAGGAGCAGCCGATCATCGTCGTCGCAGCGCCGGTTGCGCCGAGGACTTTCAGAAACTCGCGGCGTTTGACCGCGGTAGCTGGTTGTTCCTCGCTCATCGACGCGGCCCGACTGCGGTGGACGTCTTCATGTCAGCCATTGCGGTCAGTAATGGCATACTGCGCAGTCGTAGCGCGCCTTGAGCGGTGGATTCGATCGCCCCACGTGGCAGTTCACGCACCACCCCATGTTGAGCGAGCTGGCCTGATACACCTGCGGCATCTTCTGCACCTCGCCGTGACATGCCTGGCAGGTGACGCCGGCATTCACGTGTCGCATGTGCGGAAAGTGGACATACTCCGGGAGCTTGTGTATGCGAATCCATGGAACCGGCTGCTTCTTGTTCCAGTAGCCGGCGAGCTTCTGTACCTCTGGCTTGTCGGTTCGGATGACTGTATGGCACCCCATGCAGGTTCCCACGGCCGGCAGGCCTGGATCGGGGGACTTGTTGGCTGTGTAATGGCAGTAAAGACAGTTCATCTGGAGCGTGCCACCGGCGTGGAGCTGATGGGGATAGACCACCGGTTGCACGGGACCATTGCCCTGCGA
>JAHFCS010000024.1 GCA_023249395.1 Gemmatimonadota bacterium | reverse complement strand
CCAGGACTGCTCAGTGCTGCGGGAGTTCGCGTCGGGCTGGTGGGCAACGCCGGCGGAGGCGACGAAGAAGCGTTCAACGTCCGCAACATCAAACAGGAAGCCGGCAATGCGGTCGCGTACGGAATGAGCTGGGACAACTCACTCAAGGCTGTAACGATCTGGCCCGCGGAGATCTTCGGCGTAGCCGATCGAGTTGGATCGCTCTCTCCCGGAAAGGAAGCGAATATCGTGATATGGAGCGGCGACCCATTCGAATTCACGACCCGCGCCGAACACGTCTGGGTGCGCGGAATTGAACGGAACGAGAAGACGCGTCAGGATCTTCTCACCGAACGCTACCTCAACGTGCCAGGAAAGCTGATTCGCTGACCGTGGCGGTTCTGCGCCGATCGACTATGCTCTGATGACAGGAAGCCCGTGAGAGGTATCTCGCGGGCTTCCTTGTCTCGGGCCGGGACGTTTCAGCTTGCGGAAGGCGGCGCCTCTGGCGGCGGCGCGCCGGCCGCGGTCGAGGAGTCAGCTGAAGAGGGTGAGGCTGTCGCGGAAGCCGATGCTGCCGCGGAATCCGCTCGACTTGCTGCGGCCTCCTGTCGCTTTCGATCCAGCTCGGTCTCGTATCGAGAAGCTTCCGCATCGTGCGTCGCAAGCGTCGCCGAGAGGCGCGCGTAGGTGTCGGCATCCACTTCCGACCCACTCTGCTTCGCCCGGAAGACCGCATAGCCCAGTGCCTGGGCTGCCTTGTCGGCGAGCTGGCGGGTGCGAAACGCCTCGAGCCGAATCTTGCCTTCATCGAACGCACCCTGCGCGGCCTTGCCTGCGCGGTCTAGCTCTTCCTTGAGCTTGTCGAATAACGCCATTGTCATCTCGGGGTTAGAGGTCCGTACGTGAAGACCTACGCAAGTATTTCACCAGCGGTTTCGACCGGACGCAAAAAAGCCCCGCGAGAGCGGGGCTTTCGTAACAGTCGCGACTACGATCAGGCCGCGGTTCCCTTCTCCGCCGTCTGCTCTGGATAGACGCTGACCTTGTAGCGCGTGCGATTCTTGTGCTCGAATTTCACGACGCCGTCGATCAGCGAATAGATCGTGAAGTCAGTCCCGAGTCCGACGTTCCGACCGGCATGCCACTTCGTTCCGCACTGACGGACGATGATGTTGCCGGCGACGACCTTCTCGCCGCCGAACTTCTTCACGCCGCGGTACTGCGGGTTGCTGTCGCGCCCGTTTCTCGATGAGCCGACGCCCTTTTTATGTGCCATATGTACTCCTCGTTATCCGAGCGTAATGTCGCCGATGCGGACTTCGGTGAAGCCCTGCCGGTGACCCTGCTTCTTCGCGTAATTCTTGCGTCGCTTCATCTTGAAGACGACGATCTTCTTGCCGCGACCCTGTCTGACGATCTCACCCTTCACCGAGGCGCCCTTTAGTCCCGGGACACCGACCATGGTCTTGTTCCCGTCGGAGCCAAGGATGACGTCGCTGAAGGTGACTTTTGCTCCCTCGTCGCCGGGCAGGCTGGGGATCCGAATTGTCTTGCCGGACTCGGCGCGGAACTGTTTGCCGCCGGTGCGAATGATTGCGTAAGGCATTTGGTGACTACTTGTTAGGGATTGCGTGATAACCTTGAAACATATCCAGGCCCCGGGCCAAGGTCAATTACGCGAGCGCATATTGCTGCGTTACGTCCCGCCCCTGGGCCTTCACCACCAACTTGAATTCGTCCGGCTTGAGCAACGGGTCGTCCCTCAGCTCGAGCGAGAACGAGGCCGCTTTCTGAAGCTTCTGTATCAGCTCCTTCTCCTCCTCGAGCACGTACATGGCCACTTCCGGGTGAAGCTTCACGAGCAGATTGTCCTTGCGCCCTTCGACGACCATTCGCCGCACCGACCGCTCCATCCTCCGAACGATCGTCTCCGGCGTAAAGACTCTTCCCGTTCCCTCGCACGTCGGACACGGCCCCGTCATGCTCTGGTAGTGACTCTGCCTCACTCGCTGGCGGGTCATCTCCACGAGGCCCAGATCGCTGACCGCGAACGCCTTCGTCCGTGCGCGGTCGCGACTCAGGTGGATCCGGAGCTCCTGGAGCACGCGATCGCGGGACTGTCGGGTCTCCATGTCGATGAAGTCGCAGACGATGATCCCGCCCACGTCACGAAGACGAAGTTGACGGGCAACCTCGGCCGCAGCCTCCAGGTTTGTGCGAAGAACAGTTTTCTCGGGATCCTTCTTCCCTGTATATCTGCCAGAGTTCACGTCGATCGAGACCAGCGCCTCGGTCGGCTCGATGATCAGGTATCCGCCTGATGGCAGCTCGCATCGCCGCTTGAACGCGTTGCGGATTTCCGCCTCGATGCCCGCCGTGTCGAAGAGCGGCACACGCTCGTCGTAGAGACGAACCCGCGGGATCAGGTCTGGGGCGACGGTCTTCAGATACTCGACGACTTCGTTGAACACCGGCCTCGAGTCGATGCTAAGGCTGTCTACCTTGGCGCTGAACAAGTCGCGCACCAGACCGCGGGTAAGGCCCGTCTCACGATGGAGCAGAGCCGGCGCGTGTGTGTGCTTGTTCTTGCGCTGGATCTTCTTCCACTGCGCCATGAGCATCTCGAGGTCGCGGGCCAGCGCTTCGGGAGTGACGTCCTCGCTGACGGTCCGCACGATGACTCCACCGGAACGCTCGGGCAGAATCGTCGCGACCTGCTCCTTGAGTCGCTGGCGCTCGGCCCCCGATCCAATCTTCCGGCTCACGCCTACTCGCGACGAGTCGGGGATGTAAACAAGGAATCGGCCGGCGAGCGAGATCTGGGCGGTTACGCGTGGGCCCTTGGTGGAGATTGGCTCCTTGGAGATCTGAACCATGATCTCCTGACCGCGCTTCAGGGCGTCCTGAATCGGGGGAGCTTTCCGGCTGCGCCTCGACTGCTGCAACGCCGCGGGTACGTGCTCTGCACCGTTGCGTGAGGCCAATCCATTGCCGTCCTCGGAGACCGAGTCGTCGTCGTCCTCATCGTCGTCCTCAGCCTCTTCGGCGCTCTCCCGAACGAGGTCGGAGGCGTGGAGAAATGCGCTCTTCTCCGTGCCGATATCGACGAAGGCCGCCTGGATACCGGGCAGAACGGCTTCGACCTTTCCCAAATAAATGTCGCCGACCATGCGGCGGTTGTCTGGACGATCGACGAGCAGCTCTACGAGCTTCCCGTCCTCCAGGATCGCCACGCGCGTCTCACGCGCGCCGGCGTTGATGAGGATTTCTCTTTTCATCGTCGTCCGCACAGCATCCGTAACGGCGACTCGGCGTTAACGGCGTTGCTGGCGGATGTTCCCTATGTGTGGGCGCGCTCGACGGCGACGCCTGATTGGACTTCGGAAGCAGCGCTTATTTCTCCAGCGAGTCCTGGTGCCGGGCAGCGCGAGTCGCGCGCTCACCCCCAGTCTCGCCAGAGCAATGATTTATTGGCTCGAAATGTATGTTACAACTGCCTTTTCGCAATACTGACAACGACTTAAGGTGCCTCAACTCATCCTCAGCGCCAGCCACGCCATAGCCAGCAGATATGTGAGGAGCGCCTTCCACTCGCCGTGCTGCAGGTAGAGCGCGAGACTGAATCCTCCGTCCTCTGAAGCGTCCTCTCGCCACGGAGTTACACGCGGTATGAAGGCAGGAACGTTTTCGGAATACCGGGAATACGCCTCGGGAAAGCGACCGCTGATGTTCACCCGTTCGCGCTGCATTGTCGGCGCATATACAAACGCCCAGAATGCGATGACGACGAGCAGAAGGGCCCAGTGGGCGGCGACCGCGAAGCCAGCGCCGATCAGAAAACTCCCGAAATACAGCGGATTACGGGTATGGGCATACGGCCCGGTGACGGCGAGGCGCTCGTTCTTGGAAATGTGGCCTGACGCCCAGGCACGAACGGCTACGCCGACGAGCGCAATCGCACCGCCGGTGGCGAGCGAAATGGGAGTCGGATGGACGAATAGCAGGTACAGGATGCCCAGCGCGAATCCGAGTGGCAGCCGGAGCGTCTTCGCCGCTTCGGAGTAGGTCAATCGGCCATCCCTCTCAGGAGATGGCGGGCAATGACTATCCGCTGGATCTCCGACGTACCTTCGCCGATCTCGCACACCTTGGCATCCCGCATCATGCGCTCGACCGGATAATCCTTCGTGTAGCCGTAGCCTCCGTGGATCTGGATTGCCTTGAGCGTGGAGCGCATCGCAAGCTCGGAGCAGAACAGCTTGGCGATCGCCGCTTCCTTGCCGAATGGCTTCTTGTGCTTTGCGAGCCAGGCAGCATGGTACATCAGGTGCTTGCCGGCCTCTATCTCGGTGGCCATATCGGAGAGCTGGAACTGGATCCCCTGAAAACTCGCAATCGAGCGGCCGAATTGACGCCGGCCTGCCGCGTAATTGAGCGCCTGTTCAAAGGCGCCTTCCGCGATGCCCAGTGACAAAGCGGCGATCCCGACGCGTCCCGAGTCGAGCGTCTGCATGAAATTTATGAACCCCATACCCTCTTCGCCGAGGCGGTTCTCGACCGGGACTTCGACGTCCTCGAAGATGAGCTCGCGTGTGTCGGACGCGCGCCAGCCGAGCTTGTTCTCCTTCTTGCCTGCGCGAAATCCGGGCATCGCGGCAAGCGAAGGCTCGTGGCCGATATCCACATCTCCACGTTGTGAGAGGTCGGCCTCTTTCGTGAGAATGAAAGAGGTGATCCCCTTTGTTCCGAGCGCCTTGTCGGTGACGGCGGTGATGACGAACACCTCGCCGACGCCGCCATGGGTGATGAAGTTCTTATTCCCGTTGATGACGTAATGGTCGTTCTTCCTGACAGCAGTCGTGCGCGTCCCGGCGGCGTCGCTTCCAGCGGTCGGCTCTGTCAACCCGAATCCGCCGAGAACCCTGCCCGACGCGAGCAACGGAACGAACCGCTCCCTTTGCGCTTCGCTGCCGAAGTTGACGATCGGCGACGTTCCGAGAGTCGTGTGCGCCGATATCGTGATGCCGTGAGAGGCGTCAACCTTGGCCATCTCGTGGATCGCGATCATGTAGCTGAGGAGGTCGAGCCCTGCCCCGCCGAGGGACTCCGGCCACGGGATTCCGAGGAGCCCAAGCTCGCCCATCTTCTTGATATTCGCCCAGGGAAATTCCTGGGTCGCGTCGAAGTGGGCGGCCACCGGCGCGACTTCCTCGCGCGCGAATTCGCGTACCATGTCCCGAACTGCGATGTGCTGCTCGGAGAAATAAAGCGAGTCGTCCATTCTAGGCGGCTTCGGGCTCTTCGGGTTGCGTGATGATGGCGAGGAACTTGTTGCCGTAACGCTCGAGCTTGGCTTCTCCCACACCGGGCACGTCGCGTAGAGCGGCCAGTGAGCGTGGACGGCGCTTAGCGATCTCGGCCAGAGTTCGGTCCCAGAATACAATATACGCCGGGACTCTCTCGTCGCGCGCGATTTCCGCCCGCCGGGCGCGCAACGCCTCGAACAGGCGCTGCTCCTTCGGCGCGAGTGCGAGGTCCTCTCTCTCCCGCGGGTGTTTATCGCTCGCGACGCGATCCGCGCTCGCGGGTTTTGCATCGTGCGAGGCGCACCTCGTTGCTCGCTTCGGTTTCCTGCTTTGAGCGCTCGGTTCTGCTGGGGCGCGCTTGATCGTGGTGCCCAGACAGTTGTCGCATCCATCGCACCTGGATCGCGCCGCCGGATCACCGAAGTACCGGAGGACGAATCCGCGGCGACAGGACTTTGCGTACGCATAGCGCTGCACTGCATCGAGCTTCGCGAGCTCGGCACCGCGACGCCTGGCCAGCATGGTCCAATCGACTTTGAGTCCCCTCACCGCCAGACTCGGCGAAGTGAGCCGAATGCCGCCGCCGACGCGTTCCCACGCCACGAGCTGCCGCGATTGCAGGTCGTCCAGAAGTGCCGAAGCAGTCCGGATTCCGGCGAGCCCCGGCGGGAGCGCATCCAGGTTGACGGTGGCACCTGTTTGAAGCGAGTCGCCCGCGATTCGCCAGAGCGAGCGAAGAATTCCAAGCGCCGGATCCGCGTCGGTTGTGAGCTCGCGCTTTATTCGCGCCGGCGTCGCGAGGAGCCGCACGCGCGCCACCGAGGACGACGCTGCTTCATCCACCAGCGCTCCTGCCTGGATCAGGATACGGACGGCACTTTCGGCTTCGCGCTCCGATGTCTTGCCGCCGGCGAGCGCTGCGATTGCCGACAGCGACTGGGGAAGTTCGCCGCGGCGCGACTGACGGGCTAGCGCCGCGTAGACCGATTCGATTACCGCGCGCTCCGGGTAGGCACCGCGGATGAAGAACTCGTGCGTGAAACGATCGGGAAACGAATGCATGAGGAAGACGTCCGAGTGATTCCCGTCTCTTCCCGCTCGCCCCGCCTCCTGGTAGTACGCCTCGAGCGTCCCGGGCATCGAGTGATGCACCACGATCCGAACGTTCGGTTTGTCGATTCCCATCCCGAATGCGTTCGTAGCGACAATGACGCGAAGCTCCTCGGCCATGAATGATTCCTGGACATCACGCCGGTGCTGATCGTCGAGGCCTGCGTGATACGCAGCGGATTGAATTCCTCGGGCCTCGAGCATGCTGCTCAGTCTGTCCACTGCCTTCCGAGTCGAGGCATAGACGATCGCCAGACCTTCTCGCGTGCTCAGCGTCTCGACGAGCTGCGCATCCTTGTCCGCATCATTTCGCGCCGGGAGGACGTGATACGTGAGGTTTGTCCGGTCGAAACCGGTGATGATCACGCGAGGGTCTCGCAACCGAAGCTGGCGCGAGATGTCGTCGCGGACCGCGGGAGTCGCAGTCGCCGTGAGGGCGATCGTCGGCGGGAATCCCAGCTTTTCGCGGACGTCGCTCACGCGGAGATAGCTCGGACGGAAGTCGTGGCCCCACTGGCTGATGCAGTGCGCCTCGTCAACGGCCAGCAGACTGATCCCCATCTGCCTCAGGCGCTCGGCGATGTTGCCGTAGTCGAATCGTTCGGGTGCGAGATAGAGAAGCTTGAGCTCGCCACGCATCGCACGTCCGAGACGATCGCTGACCTGTGAGGCACTGAGCGAGCTGTTGATGAATGCGGCTGGCAGTTTCCGTCCCTCGAGTGAGTCCACCTGATCTTTCATCAGGGAGATGAGCGGAGAGACGACTATGGTGAGGCCGGGAAGAACAAGCGCCGGCACCTGGAAGCAGAGTGATTTTCCGCCGCCCGTCGGAAGCACCACGAGCGTGTCGCGCTCAGCGAGAACGGCTTCGATCGCCGCCTCCTGTCCGGGACGAAACTGGTCATACCCGAACGCAGATTTGAGCATCGCGCGCGCGGTTGCAATCGTCGGCGGACTCACGATCTGAACCTAACGGAAACTCCTGCCGCGATGGAATCGATAGAGCGCGCGGCTACTCCTGGTGTCTCGTGTGGTCGAACCGTACCAGCACGCGCAGCGTAAAGAGGAGGAGAGCTGCGGCGCCGGTCGCGAGGAAATACCGGCCGAACCCAACAGTGAGCCCCATTGCTGCGGTCGCCCAGATGGATGCGGCGGTGGTCAGCCCGTGAACGCGGTTCTGCTGACTCGTAACGAAGACCACGCCGGATCCGAGAAACCCGACGCCGACTGCCACGGCCTGAATGATGGCGAAAGGCTCGATCCGTATCGCGGCCTGTGTCGACGGATAATGGAGCGCGACCGCCTCTCCAGTCACGACGAACAGGCACGCGGCCATGCCGACCAGGACGTGGGTTCTGAGGCCAGCTGGTTTTCCAGCCGACTCTCTCTCCCAGCCAAGCGCCGCCGAAAGCAGCCCGGCAACAAAAACGCGCAACAGCAACTCGGCATCGTACGCCATTCTCACTCCGAAGTTCGTTCAGGACCGAACGGTGCCAAGATCGATTCTCAATGGCAAGAAGCGTCAGACAGCTCGCGCGAAATGTCCGCGGGTAAAATTCTGTCCGACTGTCTCGCGCAGCTCTCCCAGCCGAGGCGAGTCATCGCGCAAGAGGGCCGCGAGCAGCTTCCTATACCCGGAGACGACGGAAGCCAGATTGTCGCCGCGGACATTGAAGAGTGCGCGGTAGCTTCTCAGGCCGCCGCCCCACAGTCTGGGGATGAATTCCGATGCCTCCAGTGGACGCGAGTGCAGGAGCCGGTTCCGGCAGGCGCTGTCCGTTGCGACAGCGAAGGAATAGCCGGCCGGATCTGTGAGGTGCACATCGGGATGTTTCTGAATGCAGAGATCGCGACAGGTCGTCGGCTCGCGATCGAACGCCGCCGAAAGAACGCAGTGCTCGAGCGTCATCCCCTCCGGCCGTCCGTAGACAACGCATTCGAAGCCGCTTCCCTCCCAGGGGCTCACAACCTGAAGCATCTCCTCGGTAGTGAGCTCGACGGACAGAACGATTCCGCTTGCGCCCAGGCGGAATAGCTCCGCAGCCGTCTGCTGGTTGAAGCAGTTGACGGCGTAGTCGGCTGTCACGTCGCGTCCTTTGCGCGCGAGCTCCGCCACGAGGCCCAGGTGGCCCGTCGAAAGCGGCAGGCCGAGGTCGAGCCACTTGTCGAAAAACCGGCGCTCCTCGGGGCGAACGATCGTCGGCAGTCGAAGGCGGAGTGAGACTCCATCGCCGGCAAGGTCCGCGGCGAGTACACGAATGCGACTCGGCGGTGGCACCGGATGGCGAATGAACGGATCGAATGAGATCGTGGTCGCGCCGCTTTGCGCCGCCGTGCGGGCGTCGTCGAGCGTAAAAACTTCGGCCGTGAGCTGGAAAGGCGTGGGTTGATGCGAGACGCCGCGAGCTGTATCGAGCGTCGCAATAGCGTCATCGATGCGCGTCCCTCGATCGTGTCTGATTTCTGCTTCACGCCAAGCGAGCCGGGCGGAAAGTTCTTCAACGGCTGACTGACGCAGATGGTTGAGCTCGCTCACGGGAAGAAACAGACCATTTGAAAGACCGGTGACGTCCACCGAGCCGAGGACGAATCGCGTCGTGCCAAGACGGCCGACCTGATCGCGAAGCTGCGACTCGTCGAGCGATCGCCTGGCGGCCGGAGCGAGACGAACTTCACTGCGGACGGTCACCGAATCGTCGCCGGCGGTGAAGACGAGCTTTAGAGGCGCCCCGGCAGAGCCAAACGCCCGGACATCGAGTCTCGCGTTGCGCGAGCTCGACGGGATCTCGACGGCCAAGAAGCTGCCCATCGCGCGAGCGAGCAGCGCGGCGTCGGCGCTCCGGATGACTCGCCAACCTGCGGGCACGTCGTAGCGTCCACGAATCGCCTGGCGGATTGTCACGCCGCGGGAAGACAGCGTACGTACCGCTGACAGAGTGAATCCCACGGCCTTACCTGACTGGCCCACGGGCGGCTCGAATCCGACGCCGTCTCCCACGTGCAGCGGCTGCGACAGCTCGACGATGATCTCGCCGCGCTCGCGGCCAACGACAGTACCGAGCTCGACGCCCCGCTTGTCCGGGTGCGTGCGCGTGACAAAGTCCCTGCCCGCCCGTCCGCGGTACATGCCCGGAGTGAAGCCGCGGCTGAAGATCTGCACGAGCTCCTGTACCGCCTCCGGCTCGAGCGGTTCGGGATCTCCCATCGCCAGACGGTCGAGTGAGTCGCGATAGCTCTTGGTCACCACGGCGACGTACTCCGGCTTCTTCTTGCGGCCTTCCACCTTGAGGCAGCCGATGCCTGCGGCCGAGAGCTCGGCGAGACTCTCGTGGGCGGCAAGGTCGCGCGCGGAAATAAGAAATCCGGAATCGAGCGTCTCGCCGGTGCCTGCGTCGCGAAGCGTGTAGTCCTTTCGGCACGACTGCGCGCACGATCCGCGATTTGCGCTCCGCTCGGAGATCATGCCGGACATGTAGCATTGGCCGGAATAGGAGATGCAGAGCGCTCCATGAATGAACGTCTCGAGACCGAGCTTCGTGACCGAGCTTCGAATCGCGCGAATGTCGCCGAGCGTGTTCTCGCGGGCGAGGACGACTCGATCGATTCCGATTTCTTCCATCACCTGCGCGCCGGCCGCGTCGTGCACCGTCATCTGCGTTGAGCCGTGAATCGCGAAGCCCGGATACACCCGCTGAATGAGTCGCACGAGGCCGATGTCCTGAACGATCGCCGCGTCTATACCTCTGTCTATCGCCTCGCCGAGAAATGAGAGCGCTTCGAAGAGCTCGGCCGGCTTGACCAGTGTGTTGAGCGTCAGATATATCCGCGACCCGCGGGCATGGGCGATACGGCAGGCAGCGGCGAGCTCATCGAGTGTGAGCTGCGCGCCTTCATCACGCGCGTTGAACTTTTCGGCGCCGAGGTAGACAGCGTCTGCGCCGTTCGCGACGGCAGCGCGCACTGCTTCGAGCGAGCCGGCGGGGGCCAGCAGCTCGGGAACTCTGTTCTTTATTGCGCGGGTCACGCTCGAAATCTACCCGCGTCGCCCTTCAGGATGCCGCGATTCGAATCTCGGCGCGGTAGAGGTCCTCGATGCGCGTGGTCAGCGGCCCCGGTGCCCCGTCGCCCACGACCGTTCCGTCGAGTGTGACGATCGGTACGACTTCAGTTATCGTTCCCGTGAGAAACAACTCGTCTGCTTTGCGAAGCTCCGCCGCGGAGAGCGGCTCTTCGCGAAGCGGGATATCGTTCGTGTGACACAGCCCGACCACGATCTCACGAGTGATGCCCGGAAGTATGAGATGAGAGAGAGGCGCGGTCCTGACTTCGCCTCCGATCACGCCGAAGATGCTGGTGTGGGTTCCCTCGAGCACGACTCCGTCGCGAATCAGGATCGCTTCAAACGCTCCCGTCTCCTTCGCTTCCTGGTTGGCCAGGCAGTTGGCCATGAGCGAGATGGATTTGATGTCGCACCGCGACCAGCGAAGATCAGGGCGCGTAATGGCTCCGACTCCGGCGCCCAGGTCGCCCATGTCCGGGAAGGGCGCGGCATACGCGTACACCGTTGGACGGACAGGCTTCTTTGGAAAGGCATGCGTCCGCGGGGCCACTCCGCGGGTGACCTGCAGATAGACCATCGCCTTTCCCGATTCGGCGAACCCGTTCCGCTCGAGCAGCCCGGTGAATACCGATTCAAGCGGATCGGCGACGCTGTCACCGATGCGCGACTCGCGTAGACTTCCGCGAAGCCGTTCCATGTGGCGGTCGAGGGCCACGAATCGCCCGTCGTATGCCGCGGCAACTTCGTACACGCCGTCGCCGAGGAGGAAGCCGCGATCGTCCGGCGAAACCATCACCTCATTCTTGAGAAGGTAGCGGCCGTCGAAGTACACGACCTCACCCAATCGAGACGCGCCGGTCCCGGTGTCCATCGGCAACGGTTCGGACCGAGCGGTTTCCGGTCTTGCGATTTCAGTCATCAGCGCAACTCCCGTGGACCTACGAAGCGCAACAGAAGGGCCGCGACAAGAAAGCCAATCCCGGCCCATCGTAAAGCCTGACTGTCGGTGCGAAT
>JAHFCS010000407.1 GCA_023249395.1 Gemmatimonadota bacterium | reverse complement strand
CCGTTCCCGCCCGTCCGCCACCCCGCGGCTTCGGCAGCTCGGGATGACAGCTTGGATTTCCTGACAGTCTCTTTCAGTACTCAGCACTCAGCACTCGTTAGATAATCGCGTCCATGGGCAAACGAGACGTCCGCGTGATCGCGGTGCCGAAGGGCGTCACGGTCGCGCTGCTGATCTTCACGACCCTGGCGATGGTCGCGCTCTTCTACCTCCTGTCGCGGCACGCGTACCTTCGTCCCGCCGGATCGACGGCGCAGTTGCTCGATCGCGTCGTTGCCGCGGAGCAGGCGGGGAGACTCTCGGTCAGCGGCTTCGTCGCGGCGCTCTGGCCCGTCGTCGCGAACATCCTTCTCTTCATGCCGTGGGGATTCCTTGCGTTCGTCGCACTCGATCGTCCTCAGCGCCCGCGTGCCGCGACATACGTGATCGCATTGACGGGCGGCGTCCTTTTCGCTGTGGCGATCCAGCTCTGGCAGTCGTTACTCCCGATGCGGGTGAGCTCCCCGTCGGATGCCGTAGCAAATGTGTTCGGGGTCCTCTCCGGCGCAATCGCCGGAAACGTCCGCAAGCAGGTCAGGTTTCGGTCCGATTACTGAGTCCCGACAGGTTTCGGGGTTTCGAGGTTTCGAGGTCTCGAGGTTGCGAGGTTGCGAGGCGCCCAACAAATACCTCGAAACCTCGAAACCTCGAAACCTCGAAACCGGGCCCGCCCCCGTCACGCATAAAATACGCCCGCCATGTACGCCCTCAGTCCCAAGGACGTCTTCTAAGCGCTCCGTGCGACCGTCGTCGGCCAGGACGATGCGCTCCGTGAAATCTCCGTCGCGATCGTCAAGCATCTCGTCGGCCATCCGGCGCCGAACATCCTCCTGATCGGGAACTCAGGCTCCGGCAAGACGACGATGATGCGCGCCCTCGAGCAGTTCCTCCTCACGTCTGCCGGCGGCGCGCTCGCGAACGTGGTACGCATCAATGCGAACGTCCTCGCCGAGGAGCGCGCCGGCTACGGCAAGCTCGTCCTCGGGCGCCTCTACGCGAACGCGAAATCGCTCCTCGGGCCGGGCGCGTCGAAGCAGGAGCTTCTCGGACCGGTGTCGCATGGCATCGTCTTCATCGACGAGGTCGACAAAATTCGGGCGAACGTCGGTACACAGCCGAACGTCCGCGGCATCGTCGCGCAGGAAGCCCTGCTGACGCTGATGGAAAACGAGAACGTCGAGTTCGAAGTCGACGGCGAAACGCTGAACACGAACTCATCGAACATGCTTTTCGTCGCCGCGGGAGCGTTCGAAGATCTCTACGACTCCGTCCTTCGCCGCGCGACGATCGGCCAGGACGTCGCGCCCATGAAGCCCATCGTGGTCGTCTCCGCATCGGGCGAAGTTCGCGAGGAGCTCCCATTCCAGCTTCGTGATTACCTGAAATACGACGACCTCTTCCGCTACGGCATGACGCCGCAGTTCCTGTCGCGCTTCGAGTCGATCATCGTCCTCGATGACCTGAGCGAGCAGGACCTCGCGCGCATCTTCGTCGAGCCGGAAGGTTCGATCTTCCGCACGTCTCGCGATTATTTCGCCCGTTTTGGCGTTGACCTTCAGATTACGCGGAGTGCGCTCCTGGCGATTGCGTGGGACGCGTCGCGCCAGAAGCGCATCGGCGCACGGGCGCTCCGCGAGACATACCGGCGAATCATTCGAGAGCTGGAGTTCGAGCCGACCGACCGCGCGGACTCCGGCAAGCGCGTGATCACGATCGACGAAGAGAGGGTCAGGCAGGCGATCTTCGGCCGGGAGGGGGCGGGCAAGCGATAGCCGGGTTCATGAGTTCATCCCGACGCCGAGCGTAGCGAGGCGGAGGGATCTCCGGAGCAGCCGCGCGATTGTTTAGCCATGGCGAGTTGCTCCGAAGATGCCTCGCTCCGCTCGGCATAAACTGAAGAAACTGAAAAAACATGTCCGGTCCTTCCAACAAAAACCTCTTCCATAAGCTCAAACGTGGGCTCTTCATGACCCACACCGAGATCATTGAGAAGGTCAGGGAATCGATGACCCCCGACCTTCCGATCGACAAGAGCGCCATCGACGGCCTCGAAGAAGGGCTCCTCGGTGCCGATGTCGGCGCCGACCTGACGATGTCGATCGTCGACCGGCTCACAGAGCGCATTCGCGACGAGAAGATCACGACGATGGATCGCCTCTCACAGGTGATCCGCGAGGAGATCCACGCGCTGATCCCACAGCGCGAAACAGGCTCGATCGACATCAGCCGCGCGAAGCCGTTCGTCATCCTCGTCGTCGGAGTCAACGGAACGGGGAAGACCACGACCATCGCCAAGCTCGCGCAGCGCTGGAAGAACGAAGGGAAGAGCGTGCTCCTCGGCGCCGCAGACACGTTCCGCGCCGCCGCGATCGAGCAGCTGCAGATGTGGGCCGACCGCGTCGGCGTTCCGATGATCAAACACAAGGCGGGATCGGACCCGGCCGCCGTCGCGCACGATACGATCACCGCCGCCAGATCGCGCGGCACCGACGTTGTTCTCATCGATACCGCCGGACGCCTGCACAACAAGGCGCACCTGATGCAGGAGTTGTCGAAGGTCCGGCGCGTCATCGAGAAGGAACTGCCCGGAGCGCCGCACGAAACACTCCTCGTGCTCGACGGGACGACGGGACAGAACGGCCTGAGTCAGGCCGAGGCGTTCCTCGAGGCCGCGGGGGTGACCGGCATGGTGGTCACGAAGCTCGACGGGACCGCGAAAGGCGGCGTGATCCTTTCAATCATGCGGCAGTTCGACATCCCGGTGAAGTTCGTCGGAGTGGGCGAGGCCGAAGACGACCTGATCCCGTTCGATCCACAGGCCTATGTCGATACGCTGTTCGAAGCGTGACCAGGCGGGTAGCGAGTAGCGAGTGGCGAACAGGAGAAACGAACAAGTGTCATCCTGAGCCGGCGAAGCCGCGGAGCGGCGTAGCGCGGCGAAGGATCCCCTTCGCACGTGCGGGTTGCGTTCATTTGAGCGGGATCCTTCGCCGCGCTTCACCCCTTCGGGGTTCCGCCGGCTCAGGATGACGCAGAGCTCACTCGCTACTCGCTGCTCGCTACTCGCTACTCGCTATGAAAGACAGCATCGGTTCCT
>JAHFCS010000406.1:547-3143 GCA_023249395.1 Gemmatimonadota bacterium | reverse complement strand
GGGCGACCCGGCATGCGAAAGGGGGGACTCGAACCCCCACGGATTTCTCCACTGGATCCTAAGTCCAGCGCGTCTACCAGTTCCGCCACTTCCGCGTCACAACATTATAGATAGCCGGCGAGGTGAGGCCAAGCGAAACCGCCCTCGTGCACCGGGCACGAGGGCGGTTCGCTCAGGTCATGCGGAAAATTCCGCGAAGACCTTCACTTCAAGATTGCGCGAAATCCACTCCCCGTTTTAGTCCCCGACCTTGATGTTCACCACCCGACCGCTTCCTTCCTGGCCGAGCGTCGTGACGTTGAGGCTGATGTACTGGCCCGGCTTCACTCTCTGAAGAACCTGCTCGAGATCCGCCGGCGTCCGGATCGGACGGCGAGGACCGGGATAGAGCAATTCGTAGATGACGTCGTGTGTCTGCAGCTTCTGGTATGCCGGTCCGAGCGGAACGACATCGGTGACCATGACGCCACGCTGATTGGGCGCGAGCTTCGCCTGCGCCGCAATTGCCTCAGGCACCGCCTGCAGCGAGATACCCAGCGTCGGATTCGCCGAACCCGTGTTGGACGCCGGGGCTACCGGTGCAACCTGCGCCGTGCGCGTAGCATCCTCGAGCTCGGTCAGCCGCACGCGGAACGTCTTCTTCTGGCCGTAGCGCATGACCTCGATCTCGATCGTCTCGCCCGGCGCGTGATTTCTTACGATGCGCTGAAGCGTGCTCACACGATCCACCGGCTGGCCGTCCGCGGTGATGATGATGTCACCCGCCTGCACGCCCGCGCGCGCTGCCGCACTGGTCGCCGAAGTGCCGAAGCCTTCGACCTTCGCTCCGCGGATCTCCTTCATTCCTGCAACAGCCGCGTCTTCGGGCGTGACTTCGTTGATCTGAATTCCCAGCACCGCAACACGCACGCGGCCGTGGGCGATGATGTCCTCCATCACCTTCTTCGCGAGCGTGATCGGGATCGCGAAGCCGTAACCGGCATTCACGCCCGTCGGACTCGCTATCGCGCTCGTGATTCCAATGACCTCGCCCCGTGAATTGACGAGCGGTCCGCCTGAGTTACCCGGATTGATCGCGGCGTCCGTCTGGATCAAGTCGCTGATCGAATAGTTCGGCCCATTTCTCCGCGCGAGCAGCCCAGGGAGGCTGCGTCCCTTGGCGCTTATGATCCCCGCAGTCACCGTGAAGTCGAATCCGAGGGGATTGCCGATGGCCAGCACCCACTCGCCGACGCGACTGTTGGCGTCGTTGCCGAGCGGAAGGGTGGGGAAGTCGCTGCCATTGATCTTGATGACGGCGACGTCCGTCGTCGGGTCATTGCCGATGACCTTCGCCTTGAACGTGCGATGATCGAGCAGCGACACGGTGACTTGATCGGCGACTGTCGTGCGGTCGCTCATCGTGACGACGTGATTGTTGGTCAGGATGTAACCGTCCTTCGAGACGATGAATCCGGATCCTGAGCCGCCTTCGACCTGCGGCACCTGCTGCCCGAACTGGTCGAAGAAATCTTCCATGCCGGGCGGGATCGTCATTCCCGGTGGGAGAGCGCGGCGGCGCTGGCTCGTTTGCGACGGACGGCTTTCCGCCGAAATGGCAACGACCGCTGGCGTCACATGATCGGCGATCGCAACGAAAGCGTTGCTCGCTTCGGCCATTGGGGCCGTAGACGCGGAACTCGGTCGAGTCTGCGCCAGGCCGAGGCGCGACAGATTGAGCCCACCCGATGCGATGATGAGGCCACCGATGAAGGCGACAACTACGGCCACTGCCCACCGGGCGCGAGATGAAAGTGAAGACATATATCCAGCTACCTTCCAGGAAAGGGGTTCATATAAATGTAAGACACCGGCCGCCCCTTACAGGTTGCGGCCGGCGTCCGTACAGGTTTCTTACTTCTTGTCGTCTACGATCTCATAGTCGGCTTCGACCACGTCTTCGGGCTTGGCCGCCCCACCCTCCTCGGCCGGAGTACCTGTTGGCGCGCCCTGGGCGCCCTCGCCGGCACCCTGAGCCTGCTGCTGGTAGAAGGACTGTCCCGCCTCGCTGAAAACCTTGCTCAGCTCTTCCTGGGCCGCACGGATCTCTTCCATGTCGTCGCCCCTGAGCGCCTTGCGGGAACGCTCGACGGCGGAGTCGATCCGGGTCTTGATGTCCGGGGCCACTTTATCGCCCCACTCCTTGACGTTCTTTTCGACTTCGTAGGTCATCGAGTCGAGCCGGTTCCGGGCGTCGATCGCCTCGCGAGCCTTCTTGTCCTCGGCGGCGTTCTTCTCCGCATCCTTGACCATTCGGTCGACCTCGGCATCCGACAGACCACTTGAAGCCTCGATGCGGATCTTCTGCTCCTTGCCCGTGGCCTTGTCTTTCGCGGTCACGTGCAGGATCCCGTTGGCGTCGATGTCGAATGTCACCTCGACCTGCGGAAGTCCACGCGGAGCGGGTGGAATTCCTGTGAGCTGGAATTTTCCGATCGTCTTGTTGTACTGGGCGAGCTCGCGCTCTCCCTGGAGAACGTGAATCTCGACCGTCGTCTGGTTGTCGTCGGCAGTTGAGAACGTCTCGCTCTTCTTCGTGGGAATCGTGGTGTTGCGC
>JAHFCS010000406.1:0-537 GCA_023249395.1 Gemmatimonadota bacterium | reverse complement strand
GAACACCTGCTGCGCCTTGGTCGGGATCGTCGTGTTCTTCTGGATGAGCTTGGTCATCACCCCGCCCAGCGTTTCGATGCCGAGCGAGAGCGGCGTCACGTCGAGCAGCAGCACGTCCTTCTGCTCACCGGTGAGCACCGCGCCCTGGATGGCGGCGCCGATCGCCACCACTTCGTCCGGGTTGACGCCCTTGTTGGGCTCCTTCCCGAAGAACTTCTTGACGATTTCCTGGATCTTCGGAATTCGCGTCGATCCACCGACGAGAATCACTTCGTCGATCTCGTTGGGCTTGATCCCCGCGTCCTTGAGCGCCTGCTCCATCGGCGGAAGGGTCCGCTGAATGAGGTCGTCCACGAGCTGCTCGAACTTCGCTCTTGTGAGCGAGTAGTTGAGGTGCTTGGGGCCGTTCTGGTCGGCGGTGATGAAGGGGAGATTGATGTCGGTGGACTGAGTGGTGCTCAGCTCCATCTTCGCCTTCTCGGCCGCTTCCTTGAGGCGTTGAAGCGCCATCGGATCCTTCGACAGATCGATAGCCTG
>JAHFCS010000405.1 GCA_023249395.1 Gemmatimonadota bacterium | reverse complement strand
TCATGCCGGTTGCTGGTCGGGCCACGTTACGCGTTGCTCGCGCCTGAGTACGCGAGTCATCGCGAGACCCAGCCTGTGCGCGACGGGGCTGTCCGCCGCGTACTGATCTACTTCGGCGGCGTCGATCCACGCAATATCGCCGGACTGGCGCTCGAGGTGCTGTCTGCTCCCGAGTTCAGGCATCTGGACATCGATCTCGTCATTGGCACCAATAGCGCGCACCGTGCAACGCTCGAAGCCCAGGCGGCTGCGCGGCTGCGAACGTGTGTGCATGGGACGCGTCCGTATCTGGCGGACCTGATGGTTCGAGCGGATCTGGCCATCGGAGCCGGTGGCGTTACGACCTGGGAGCGCATGTGCCTCGGATTGCCGTCGCTGGTGGTGAGCATCGCGGAGAATCAGCGACCCACATGTGAAGCGTTGGCTGCCGCAGGGCTTATCCAATATGTCGGCGATGCCCGTTCGGTCGCGGCGGCCCAGATTCGCGAGGCGCTCACGCCGCTGCTCGAAAACCGGGACCGCCTGGCAGCGCTCTCGTCTCGCGGCCGGCTCCTCGTGGACGGGCGTGGCGCGTCGCGCGTGGCGGAAGTCATGCTCGGACAGGCCGACGATCCGATTCGCACGCGAAATGCCTTGCACGAGGCCGGTGCCTGTCCGGAGGGGTTCGACGCGTTCACCTTCGCCTGGATCGATCGCTGCCGCGCGGATGATGTGCTCGCGCTTCGAAACATGCCGCACGTGACGGCGCAGATGAGATCGCACGACACTATTACTGAAGGGGATCACCGCAAGTTTCTCGATGAATATGACCAGTTGGATCGGTACGACTTCATTCTGATCGACAACAGCCGCGGTCGGTACGTGGGCGGGTTCTACGTCACGAACGTCGGCTCATCCCCCGAGATCGGAAAGTACATTGGAAATTCGGACTACCTGGGCAAAGGCATCGCCCATAGAGCGACGCAAAGCCTCATTGAATTCTGCCGGTCCAGGGCTGGCCTGCGTCATCTTGCGTCGATGACCCGGCACGACAACCTGCGGAACATCGCGCTCAATGCCAGGCTCGGCTTCAGCCGAGTGGGCACGCAGGACGACTACGTTGTAATGACGCTGGATTTGTAGTCGATGTGCGGATTTCTCTGTGTGGTGACGAAAAAGCCGCTGAGCGAGGCGGTTGACGTTCCGGGTTTGAACAGAGACGTCCTTTGCCATCGCGGGCCGGATTCGTCCGGCGAGCTGCTGTTTCACAACGCCTACGTGCGTCACTGGCGTCTGTCCATTGTCGATCTGTCGGACATTTCAAGCCAGCCCTATGGCGACGGAAGCTCCTGGCTGATCTACAACGGCGAAATCTACAACTACGAGGAGCTGGCCAGTCGTCTGTCTCTGCAGGTGCCGGGAGACACGCCGTTGTTGTACGAGATCTGCAAGCGGGGCATCGAACATCAGGAGCTCAAACGCGCCAGAGGTTTCTACTCCTATCTATACCTGAGCGAGAACGGCCTCACGTTGTCAGGCGGAAGAGATCCGTTCGGGAAGAAGCCGCTTTTCTACCACGTTGACGATGCCGCGGGGATCGCTGTGTTCGCGTCGGAAGAGAAGGCGATTGTCGATTGCCTGGGGGCCCGGCAGATCGACTTCGCGGCGATCTCTCAGTACTTGCTCTACAAGCAGGTCTTTCACGGCGCTACGTACTTCAAGAACATCAAGCAACTGGCGCCAGGCGCCAGTTTTCATTTCGACGCGCGAAGCTGGACGCTCTCAGTCGATCGTGATTGGGCCGGTTACTACGACATGCCGGCTGCCGATGTCTTTTCCCTGCAGCCCAGGGACGATGTTCGTGAGGCGGCGGGAAGTCAGAGGCTGGAAGCGCTGGTTTATGGGCAGCTGCGCGAGGCGTTGGTGCTCAGAATCCCACGCGAGGTGTCGGCCTGTGTGGCATTGAGCGGAGGGATTGATTCCGCCCTCATCGCTCATCTGACCGTGAACGCATCGTTACTGGACGGTATCAGCCAATTCGTGACGATCGGCTTCGAGGAGCCCGGCTGTGACGAGTCGTCCAGGGCTTCTGAAATCGCCAGCGCCTTGTCGATCGCCGGCAAGCATTCGATCGTGCAGTTTCCGCAAGGCAAGTTCGTGGCGTGCTTGAAGCAGTGCATCGAGCATGCCTCCGCGCCATTGGAGCATCCACATTACCTTTCGTACTACGTCCTTTGCCGGCACGCATCGCACCTCTCGAAGGTGCTGATTACCGGGGAGGGCGCTGACGAACTGTTCATGGGGTACGAGCACTACCTGGCGACGGGAACATCATTCGCGTTTCGAGAATACCTGTTGAGCGAGGACGAGAACGGCTTCGCGTCGGCGATGACGCCTGCAGAGCCTTTCGACTTCATACGGCGCGAAGCGGATATAGGAACGTTCAGGGCGCGGGCGGTGAGCTCGCGGCTGTTGTCCAGGGAATACGAGCTCAAGAGCCATCTCCTGACCTTGCTCTCGCGCAACGACAAGATGGGCATGGCGAGCTCGGTCGAAATCAGAGCGCCGTTCCTGGACAAGGAGGTCGTGGCACTGTCGATGGCCTTGTCTGATTCAGACCTCGTCGTCAATGCTTCTGCGAAGCACGTGCTGAAGCGGATCTTCGCGGCCTGTTTTCCCGAAGTCAAAATGCAGGACAAGAAAATGGGCTTCAGGGTTCCCTTCGACGAGATGTTCCTGGAGGGCAGAAACAGGGACGAGATGCGGAATTATTGTGAGGTGGCCGTTCACGCTCTGCGCGAGGAGTGCGGCCTCAGGCTGCGCTCGGTGGAGGTAGTGACGCCACGGTTGGGTTGGTCCCTGCTGAACATCGGCGTGTTTCTCGATGCTCAGGGTTACAGGTCGTGACGGGTAAAACCAGGCCGTTGGTTGTGCGAGGCCGTCCCGCGATTGGCCCCGGTTGCGCCGCGTACGTCATCGCCGAGATTGGAACCAACCACAATCGCCGCATCGAGACGGCGAAAGAGATGCTGCATGCGCTGGCTGAAACTGGTTGTGATTGCGCTAAGTTTCAGATTTACGAGCCCGACGAAATCGTGAGCGCCCGTGTGCGGGCATCCGACTATGGATTCGATCGGCTGTACGGCGATATTTCAGCTCAGGAGAT
>JAHFCS010000404.1 GCA_023249395.1 Gemmatimonadota bacterium | reverse complement strand
GAGTCCGAAGACCGGCGCCATCGTTTCCGACCACGTCATTCCTTTGGCAATAAAATCGAGCTCCCACACGCCCATGCGCGCCACTCCCAACGCGAACTGCTTCCGCTCGTCGCTTTGGCGCATCGCCGTCGTCTGGTGCTGCAGATCGTCGATCAGTCGGGCGTTCTCGTATGCGACGGCGGCGTGAGCGGCGAGTACGAGCGCAACTTGCTTGTCCTCGTCGCTGAACTCATCCGCGCCGAGCTTGTTGTGAAGGCTGAGCCAGCCGTAGACGCGTGACGGCGAAGCGATCGGAACCGCCAGAAAGGAGTGTATCTCGGGTTGACCTTCAGCGAGGCCAAGCGATTCTGGCCGTCCGTCCACATTGCGTTTGCGCACCGGTAACCGTTCGGACAACACGGTTTGCAGCACCTCGCCCGACCGCGATGGCGGCTTGACGGAGCGCTCCGTCTCCTCATCGTACCCGCTCGTCAGCAGCATCTCAACGGCAGATCCGTCAGCGCCGACAAGCCCGACTACGGCGTGTTGCGCAAACGTCACCTCTCTGGCTGCCATGCACACGTGGCGCAGGATCGTGACCGGATCACGCTCGGTCACAAAATGGTGGCAGATATCAACCGCGACTGCGAGGCGCTGCTCGGCGGCTTCGAGATCGTTCACCTTCTCCATCAGCTTCGTGTTGAGCAGTTGCGCGTGCTCGTGGTCGAAGGATTCCAGACTCGGCAACGTGGGGCCTGACGCCAAGCTTCCTGACAGAATCGTGTCAACTGTGGCGAGGATGTCCTGAGACGCGCTGGGTTTGATGAGGATCCTGGCCACCCCGCAGCGTTTAGCGAGCGCCCACGCTTCCCGCTGATGGTACGTGGCCGTGTAAAAGATGACCGGCGTCTCCCGAACGCTGTCGATGCCTCGGAGACGCCGAACAAATTCGAAGCCGTCCATTGTGGGCATCAGCACGTCGCTGATGATCATGTGGGGATGTTCGCGTTGGGCGATCTCGAGTGCCGCGAGCCCGTCCGACGCCTCGAACACCTGATGTCCTGCGCTTCCCAGTACCTTTGCCAGTAGCTCGCGATCGGCCTGCCGGTCTTCAGCAATCAGGATAGTTGCCATTGGTCCTCTTGCCCGGCCCTCTATCGAGATCCAGCCACGCGACCAGACGTTCGATGGCCGCGTCCGGCGTGAGGTGCGTTCGCACGCGGGATGGCCGGAGACCAAAGACGTCGCTGGAATGCTCCCCGAAGATCCGCGGATTTCGGTACCCCAGCTTTTTCGCGACGTCGCGGATGGAATAGCCGGGATCCTTCAGGTACCCGTAGCCTCTCAGCAGCTTCGCCGCGACAAGCAGCTTCTTGGGCGAGCCGAGTCCCGCCACCTCGAAGTTCCGGTAAAGCCGCACACTCGACATCTCGGCGCTCATCGCCAGATCATTGGCGCGCAGGTAGCGATGTGGTGATTCGAACATTTCGTCCACTGCCTGCGCCAGCTTTACCGGCAGGCGCGTGAGCTGCGGCTTGAGAGCATTCAGTGCTTGCGTTGCGAGTGGATTGGTGCGAGCCCGCTCGAGGGTCGTCCTGAATCGCTCGGGAGCATCCTCGAACCGGTGCAGGACGACACTCTCAAGACCCTGCTTCGACAGTTGCGTAATGGCGGTGAATGAAGCCTGGTTCAACACCACATATGCGACGACCGGGAGAGACGGATATCTGCTCAGAATGCCCAGGACGGCATTGATGTTCATCACCCCATCAGCGGCGGGATCGAGGACGACCGCAGTGACCGGCTTCTCACGAATGATCGTGTCCAGCTCTTCCCACGAATTGGCGATCAAAACTTCCTTCTCCTTAACGAGTACGTGCCGAACGTGAGCGCGCAACCTTTCGGGCAGAAAGATCAGGACGCTCATCGTCGGGACGCGGATGGCATCCTCTCAAACTGGTGCCGACATTGACTTCCCGCGAGTCCCCAATGATACAAAATCGGCCCTTTTGATATAAAATCAGCAGTTCGCGATATAAAACCGGCATAGATCGCTTGCCGGGCAGGCCTAGGTTGGATTAGGAAGCCAACCTCCCCTCCCAATTCAGGAGTCCGCCATGCCCCGCCCGAAGCTGCTGGTCCTCGCCGCAGTAGTTATCGCTTTCACCCTCAGCGCATGCAGTGATGTCACAGCCCCCAGACAGGATCTCTGCCCCATATCCGGTGGCTCGGACACCTGCCAACCTCACTAGCCAGGGCTTGGCCGCTCCCCCTGATTCTCAGGGGGAGCCCACTGCGGCTTCGCGAACACCGCCCAGCGCCGCAGCGATTTCTCTCACCCGTTCGGGAACCTCGACGGACCAGGGGGCGACTGGTCGCGAAGTCGTCGCGGTTCTTTCTGATTCCAGCGCGGCGATCGCCATCGAAGCCTCGTGCGCGATCTGGTGAAGCTGATTCTTCGCCGCGAAATCGCGCGCACTGGTGATTGAAGCTTCGGCCGCCGAGTGCCGGCCGAATTTCTCCTGGCCGACGCCGAGGAACAGGAGATAGTGCGAGCGCAGTCGTGGATCGAGCGCCGCTTCCCCGAGATCTCGTGCATAGTTGTCGAACACCTGCTCCTGGCCGTCAATCGCAGCGAGCTCCATCAGGTTGAGCGTCGCCTGCCACCGCACCCACTGCGATTGCGATGTAACGGCAACGATCATATGGCTGTCGCGCGCTGCGTCGTGCATTCCCATCCCCAGGAATGCAGCAGCGATGTCGGCCAGAATTCCATCCCGGCTGGTGGGATCTGCGGTCGCCTCCAGCGCGTCGTAGCCGAATCGGACGGCATCCGCGAACAATCCTCGCTGGTGCGCCACTGTCGTTCGGGAGTGCAGCGCCATTCCGAGAACGGCGTTGAATCCTCCTTCGCGCGCTTTCTCCACTACGCTGTCGAGCAGCGATTCCGCAGCTGGAATGTTCCCGCGCGCAATGTGCGTATTCGCCACTCCAACCTCGGCCTGAAGCAGGCCGGCTTCATCGGCTACTGTGTTGGCGATGTAAGCTGCATGCGCATAGGCGTGCGCCGAAGCGTCCCAGTTTCCAAGTCTGCGGGAGGCAGCGCCAAGCGCGATGTTGGCTTCGATCACAAGGCGCGGATCCACTCGCGGTCCTGCTATCCGGTC
>JAHFCS010000403.1 GCA_023249395.1 Gemmatimonadota bacterium | reverse complement strand
GTCAATACGCCGCTGCCACGGGCTATGCATGTCCTGATACAGCCGATTGCGACGCGAACTACTCAGGCTTTTTCAACCAGGTCTACTGGGCCGCGTACCAGTTCAAGCGCTACGGAAACCCACCCGGCACGAGCAACTACTTCACGTGGTACCCGGTAGGCGGAAACAGCAGTATCCGTTACTCCCCCAATGCGGATTGCGGATCATCGAATGTCGTCGTCCGCAACAAGGCCACGGCGGCGCTGTACTACTACACCCCGTACCAGCCGAACCAGGCGGCCATCAACGGCAGCCCTGATGCATGCTCTGCCTTCGGAAACCTCAACTTCTACACCATCTACTCGCGCTGGTTCGGTAACCCTGTCGGAGTACCGCCAGTGCCGCCGATCGGCTCGCTCGAGAAGGTCCTTGCCGCGTCCCGATCCTTCACGATTGCGGGATGGGCGGCAGACCCCACGGACTACGGCCAGACGAGCCGCGTCCGCATCGATGTGACCTTGTCCGACGGAAGCACGACCACGGCGACTGTCGATGCTTCCGGCTACCGGCCCGACGTCTCCTTCGCCTTCCCGCAGGCCGGGGCTTATAGAGGCTTCAGCTGGTCCATTCCCATCGGCGTCTCGGGCAACTACAAAGCCTGCATCAGCGCATTGCCTGTGGCGGGAAATCCGAATGGGCCCACCGACCTCGGCTGCCGAACCCGGTTCTATTCCGCATCGATCGATGCGACGCCCGCAAACGCCCGTATCGAAGGCGCCGATCGCTACGAAGCAGCCGTCGCAATGTCGAAGGCGAGTTTCCCGTCTGGGACCACGGCGCCAGTCGTGTTCGTTGTCACCGGATCGGACTATCCCGACGCGCTGTCGGCAGGACCTGCGGCAGTCAAGCAGAAGGGTTCACTTCTGCTCACTCCCCGCGAGTTCCTGCACCCCTCGACTGCCGCTGAGATTCGGCGCCTGAACCCGCAGCGCATCGTGGTCGTCGGTGGCGAGGCATCCGTGCCGCCCGCCGTGTACTCCGCGATCTCGAAGCTCGTCCCCGGGGCCACGACGACCAGGATCGGTGGCGCTGACCGGTATGAGGTGTCCCGATCCGTAGCCACCTCGTTCTTCACGAGCGCTGCTGGTGTCTTCGTCGCTACAGGCACGAATTATCCTGATGCGTTGGCCTCCGGCGCCGCCGCCGGACGTCTGTCTCGACCCGTTCTGCTGGTCGATGGATCAACAACGGCCGTGGATCAGCCCACGCGGGATGCGATTGCGAGCTTGCGTGCGACATCGGCGACCATCGTCGGTGGTCCTAATAGCGTTTCAACCAGCTACGAGACGTCGCTCCGCACTATCGTGACCACGGATCGCAAGTCCGGTGGCGACAGGATCATGGCCGCGGTGAACCTCAACGCGTCGATCTTCTCTCAGAGCAATGAGGTCTACATCGCGACCGGATTCAACTTTCCCGATGCTCTGGCAGGATCCGCGCTGGCAGGAAAAAGATCCATGCCGCTCTACCTCGTTCAGGGCGGTTGCGTGCCGCAGAGCGTGCTAGCGGAGATCGTGCGGTTGAAAGCCACCAAGGTCACGGTACTCGGTGGGCCGAATTCTGTTTCTAAGACCACGGAACAGTTGCAAGGCTGCTAACGCAGGTTGGCGTTGGCAGCTGAATCTGGCTATAGCCAGTCGGCGACGTTCTCGTTGTAGAGCTCACGCACAGCTTGGACGGCCACGGCCGCGTCTGGAAAAACGTCTGGGTTGTCAACGAGGATGCGCTTGACGAAGGGAAATCCTGCTTTCACCAAACGCGAACCGCCAATTGTCGTGGGGTTCCCCCCCTCGGGCACGATGACGTGGTGACTGAACCAGGATCGGGTGAGAAACCCTTCTCGCGAAACAAGGCGGCTGAGTCCGATCTCGTATCGCGCGACTATCGCATCCTTGTCTTCGATCACGCGCACGTGCCTCCAGAACGATTGCAGCGACGGATGCATGAGCACTCCACCGGTAAAGCCGAGGAGGTAGCTCTGAAGGTGGGGAATGTACTCGAGTGTGTCCGTCGCCCCCCACACGTCACTGAATGACTGTTCGAAGTCAGCCATCATTGTCGAGAGTGAAGCGAAGGGGCCGACAAGGCTGTCGTTGACAAGGATGACACGTTCAGCGGACGCGATCTGCGGGAAAAGAGCCAGGGCGGTTGCCCAAGAGCCAAAGTCATATCCAACGTTGGGCTTTGCGATGACGATCGGGGAAATCGAACTCGAACCCGACCAGACGGGCTTGTGCATCGAGTCGGATGCGCGGACGAGGACCACAGTGTAGCCGTGCGCTTCGAACTCCTCCATGAGGCTC
This sequence comes from Gemmatimonadota bacterium, assembly GCA_023249395.1. Classification (GTDB taxonomy): domain Bacteria; phylum Gemmatimonadota; class Gemmatimonadetes; order Gemmatimonadales; family Gemmatimonadaceae; genus UBA4720. The sequence goes on along the minus strand of JAHFCS010000403.1, from coordinate 805 downwards.
AGAAGGGACCGGGAGACCGTCGCTTCGACACCATAACTGGCGATGACCGCAACTCTTCTCGCGTCACGGAGCACATCGGTATCGCCGTAAGTTGTCACACGGGGCAAGATCTCGTCGAGAGCGGACAGGACCTTTCCAGGAAGTCTTCGGTCTGCGACGATACGTCTGAGAACGTGCTCCAGAGCCCGTACGGGCGACGTGAGCCGAAAGGGAAGCGACATCCGCTGTCGCCGAGAGACGGCGAGTTCAGCACGCCGCACCTCGAGGTCGAAGTCCGAGACCATCTGCTCCCCCATTCAGGACATTGACGAGGATACCCTGGCTTCGATCCGTTGGCGGGGCGTAAGACTGACCGAGGCGAGCCGACCGAACGGCGCCAGTGGATTAGAGTCGGGGCAGTTGTTCCCCACTGAAAGAAGTTGTGATTTGAACGCCAGGGTCGCCATCGTGACGCGAACAAGAAATCGACCGATCATGCTCGAGCGTGCTTTGCGGAGCATCGCCGGACAGACTTTCAAGGACTTCGTTCTCGTCGTCGTCAACGACTCCTCGTCAAAAGGGCCGGTCGACGACATGCTCCGCGCTAACGATGAGGCCCTCCGTGACCGCGTGGTCGTCATTCACAACGACAAGCCCGAAGGCCGTTGGGGCGCGATGGACCGCGCTATCGGTGCAGTGGAAAGCGACTACTTCATCCTCCACGATGACGACGACTCGTGGCACGCGTCGTTCCTCGAACGGACCGTCTCGTATCTCGACGATCATCCCGAGGATGCAGCGGTCGCGGCTAGGACGGAACTCATCT
>JAHFCS010000402.1 GCA_023249395.1 Gemmatimonadota bacterium | reverse complement strand
GACGCAGAATTCCGCGCCGTGGCGCGTGACCTCCTTGATGGTACGGCGGAGTCCTTTGCGCTTCCCACCGTCCAGGCTGAATGTATCGAGGGGAACCACCGCCGCCTCGCCGAGCTTGAGGAGGGTCAGACCGAGATCGATGTAGAGTGGAAGTCTGTCGGTGCCGACCTCATAGAAAACCGGCCAGGCGCCGTTGCGATCGGCCAGTTCACGAAAATGCCACGCCAGCTCCGTCACCTCATCTTCGGGGCCGACTGGATCCCCGAGCGCGACCCAGCTCCGACCCTCGACTCCATACATCAGAAACGCTTTTCCGCTGGGACTGAACAGGAGCGCCTTGTCGCGCAGGAAGACGAGGTTTGCAGCTGTGTCGTGCGAATTCCCGATCACCGCCCGCGCCATGCCCAGCTCCTCTTCGGTCGGGAGTGCAGGCTCGGCCTCGGCGTGGCGGAGCCCGCGCATCAATCCAAAGATCGCCAGCGCACCGAGCGCGCCGACCGTCGCGCGCAGGAATCGTGGCGCGTCACCGTGTGTCGTGAAGCGCAACAGCAGATCCCGCGAAAAGTCCACGTGCTTGTACGAAAAGAAGCCGAGCCAGACAGTCACACCGGCCACAATGACTACTGCGACTATCCACGCAGGATCGAGTGGCTCACTCGTGAACGCTGCCTTCCTGTAGAAGGCTCGGTGCGAGGGAAGGACGACGAGAAGAACCATCGCCAACACAAGCGCTTCCTCCCAGTCGAGCCCTTTCAGCAAGGAGGCGACAATCCCGACACAGAGCAGAACCACCGTGAGGCCAAAGGCTGCGTCGAGGCGTCGCCTGATTGCCCACGCGAGAACAAGCAGTCCCGCACCCGCGAGACTGCCCGCGAAATGCGACGCCTCAATTACGCCGAGCGGCAGGACGCGATCGAGGGCCGTGAGTCTCGCGTGAACCGATGGTGTCGCTCCCGAGAAGAGGAGAATCACCCCGGCGATGAAGGTCGTTGCGCTGAGCGCCTGAGGCAAAAGCGATGACCCCCACCGCGCAGCGAAGCTCCCGGCCGTCGTGGCTACGTAAGCGACCCTCTCGCGCTGTCTGGCCGTTTCGTAACCAGCGAGCAGCAGTAGTGACAGTCCGAAAGGCACCAGGTAATAGATCGCCCGAAACGCCACCAGCGCACCGAGGGCCTGTGCGGCCGGCAGGTAGGGCTTGAGCAGCAGCACCATCAACGTCTCGAAAATCCCGAGTCCGCCGGGGACATGGCTTATCTGGCCGGCGAACTGAGCGAGCAGGAATGCGCCGAGGAAAGCCAGAAAGCCGATGCCGTGGCCACTGGGCAACAGGGCGTAGAGAACAGCACCGGCAGCAGCCCAATCCACCGCGGCGACAACGAGCTGAAGCGTGGCAAGCTGAACCGAAGGAACGGGAAATTCCCATCCGCGCAGCCGGATCGGCCTTCGCTGGGCAACGCTCCAGAAGAGATAGAGCACGACGACGAGGAGCAGCAGAACGCCGACCGGACGCAAAATCACCAACGGCAGACCGATAAGCTTCATCGTCGCTGCCGGCTCGAGCAGGAACACTCCGCCACTCAGGAAAACCATCCCAAGCGCGAATGTCGCGCCGACGAAGCTCACCGCTTGCGCGATCTCGGAAGTCGAGAGCCCCCATGCGCTCCAGAACCGGTATCGCACAGAGCTCCCTGTAAGGAGAGGGAATCCAAGCGTCTGGCTCAGTCCGTACGAGATGAAAGAGCTGAATGCGACACGGTGCAGAGGAAGCGGACGCCCGACGTATGACAGCGCGATCACGTCGTAACCGGGGAGCATCGCATAAGCGATTGCCGTGAACGCAAGCGCCTGCACGACATTCGAGCGAGGAAGCGCGAAAATCGCGCGGGTGATGTCGTGGTATCGGAAATGACGCAGCTCACCGTGCAGCACGAACAGCGCGATTACGAGCAGAACGAGAATGGCGAGAGGGCCCGCCCACGAGGGCGTGCGCTTCCTCTCCGTCAGCTGCACGGGTTCGACCGCCTGCTCGTGCAAAGCCGACACTAAGCCGGTACCTCGACGCTCGCCTTTCGCTCGAGCTTCCCCCACCCGACGATGTGTCCGCGAATCGCGGCCATGAATGAGCGCAGCACCACCCAGTACATGATCTGCCGGTAGGCGAACCTCTGGAGGAAGACGAGCCACGTCAGACTCTTGTCCTCGCCCGGCTCGGCGACGAACGCAATCACTGCTGTCACCCAGTCGACGGCAAGAAACACCGCGTAGAATGTGAGGACCTGCTCGAGATCGGTGACTGCGTATGTCGCACCGTGCTGCTGCTTCACCAACCAGACTGAGACGAGACTCCAGAGAAAGAGCAGATCGGCCAGCGGTGAGAGCGCCGTGAGCAACAGCTGAAACAGCCACACGTTCGGCATCGCAATCGTTCCGAGCGTGCCATATCGCGGACGAAAGAGAGCATCACGATGCTTCCACATGCATTGCAGCGTCCCGAACGACCACCGGAACCGCTGCTTCGCCAAACCCGCGAAAGTGTCGGGAGCCTCAGTGTATGCAACCGCATCGTCGGCGTAAGCGATGGACGCACCATTCCGGCGAATCGCCAGCGTCAGATCCTGATCTTCGGCGAGTGTGTCTTCACTGAAGCCGCCGACTTCCTTCACCAGTGATTTTCGCCACGCACCAACTGCTCCCGGAACGACGGTGATGCAGTTGAGCAGCGAGAATGCGCGCCGGTCGAGGTTCTGGCTGACGACGTATTCGATCGCCTGCCATCGCGTGATGACGTTGATTCTGTTGCCGACCTTGGCGTTTCCGGCAACGGCGCCAACCGCCGGGTCGGCGAGCGGCGCAACGAGTCTTCGCAATGTGTCGGGCCTGAAGAGTGTATCCGCGTCGAGGCCGACTACGATCTCTCCATTGGCGCGGGCTATTCCGTAGTTGAGCGCGCTGGCCTTGCCGCCGTTCGACTTGAGGTAGATAGCAACGCGTGGATCGTTTCCATACGCGGCGCGAGCGACAGCGTGCGTTTCGTCGGAGGAGCCGTCGTCCACTACCACTATCTCGAACTCGCCCTGGTAGTCCTGCTCGAGCAGACTGCCAATTGTCCGGTTGATGACGAGGGCCTCATTGAAGGCAGGCACGATCA
>JAHFCS010000401.1 GCA_023249395.1 Gemmatimonadota bacterium | reverse complement strand
GTGCGTGCCGAACGCGACGCGCACGCCATGCCGCACCTGCCCAAGTAGCTCACGGGCGAGCACGCCATATCTCGCGCTCACATCCTGCCGTCGCTGGAGCGCTAGATCCGCCGGCTCGCGGTAGGCTCCCTTGACCAGGCGTATGTACGGACGCACGCCAAGCAGGCGCTGCACGTCACCGGGTGTGCGGTGTAGATATGCCTGCAGACAGAGCGCGGTGCCGGCGAATTCGTGCGCCAGTGACTCGTACGCTTCCACCGTGGACTCCACGTACGCCGATGATTCCATGTCGATGGCGAGAATCGTCCCGGCCGCTTCGGCCATCCTCGCCACTGTCCGCACTCGGTCGAGCGCCCGTTCACGGTCCAGGTCCCATCCGAACTGCGTCAGCTTGAGGGATACGTGCGCGTCGGCGCTCTCGGCAGTTAGCGCGGCGAACAGCCGCTCGTATTCTGCGACGGTCTGATCAGCCGCCGCGTCAGAGGAGACGTTCTCTCCAAGGTACGTGATGATCGACGGTGTCTGTTCCGCCCGCAGTGCCTGCACGGCCCGCAGCACGTCGTCGATCGTCTCCCCCGGCATGAAGCGCGATACAAGTGGACGGATAGCCCTGCTCGCGCGCACAATGCGCTCGATGCGGCCGTTCTGCGATGCCCACAGCAGCGAGGATCTGAGTAGTTGCATTGTCGGTCTCCAGCCTACGAGGCTGATCTCATGCGTCGTTACGCGCGATGGTGAGGCCCGAAGAAGAAACTGCTAGTGTGCCGGCGTCACGCGGACCATTACCGAACCGTGAGGTCTCACCACCGTCGCGTACTTTCCCTTGAACTTCCCCACTTCGGAGTGCGACCAGAGATCGCGGACGCTCGCAGAGTCTGTATGAATTCCGATTCGCGAGAAGTAGGCTGTAATCGTGTCAGGTTTCGACGAGCGATTGAGCAGCGCGACCGCGCGGGATCCATCGCGCAACGGCTTTGCCCACACCTGGAGCTCGGGCGTTGGCTCCCAGACCAGTATCCCTTGCGCGCCGAGGGAGTCCTGATCGACTGCGATGACCTCCGGATTGAGAAGCACGGCCTTTGTCGCCGCGGACATTGTGCGCACATCATTTCCTGCCATCAGCGGAGCAGCCATGATGGCCCACAGGCTCAGATGTGCGCGATACTCGTCATCCGTCATGCCGCCATTGCCGATCTCGAGCATGTCGGGATCGTTCCAGGCGCCCGGCCTCGCAACGGTTGCGTGCTGTCCCGTTTGATCGAGATTGGCGAGCATCGATGTCCACTTGTCCTCTATGTCGTCGGTCGTCCTCCACAGATTCCCAACTTTCGGCGCCCACTCCCACGGCTGGTTTGATCCCCACTCGCAGATGCTGAACACGATGGGACGTCCCGATCGTGCCAGCGCGTCGCGGAATCTCGCGTACTGTTTGCGCGCATCCAGACCACTGGCGTTGCACCAATCTTCCTTTACGTAATCGACACCCCAGGCTGCATAGGTCCGGGCATCCTGTTCCTCATGCCCATAGCTCCCGGGTCGGCCCTGACACGTTTTTGTTCCCGCATCGGTGTAAATCCCGAATTTTAGACCTTTGCCGTGAACGTAATCCGCGAGCGCTTTGATTCCGTGGGGGAAATGCACTGGATCCGCCACGATCGTCCCCTTCGCATCGCGGCTCACCTGCCAGCAATCGTCGATCACGACGTACCGATAGCCTGCGTCGCGCATTCCGCTCGCCACCATGGAATCTGCGGTCTCCTCGATCAGCGATTCGCTGACGTTGCAGCCGAAGTGGTTCCAGCTGTTCCATCCCATCGGCGGCGTCAGCGCAAGTCGATTGTCGAGCGTTGTGCGCCTAGCCAGAGACACGCCCAACAACACGGGCAATAGGGCTAACGGCCAGATTCTGCTGATCATTTGCGTCTCCTCCCCCCTCGCGCGTGAGCGGCGTTCATCGTCTCCCTTGAGCAAGCACGCATGCTGAATTGTACCGGGCGAGGTATGAATGGTATCCTTATGAAATGACCGTCGCCACGCCGGGCAGCACTCGCTACATCCGCCGCCTCGGGGCTTTCGACACGACGATGGTCGTTATCGGCGGCATCATCGGCGCCGGGATTTTCCTGAACCCCGCCATCGTAGCGCAGCGAGTCCATACTGCTGTCTTCATCCTCACCGCATGGGCAGTCGGTGGCGCAGTCGCACTAGTTGGCGCGCTCTGCTTCGCTGAGCTCGGAGCGCGGAGGCCGCAGGCCGGTGGCGGATACATATACCTGACGGAAGTGTTCGGACCGCTGCCCGCATTCCTCTACGGGTGGACATTTCTGTTCATCATCAACAGCGGCGGCATGGCAGCTGTAGCCGTCACATTCGCGCGCTATAGCGCCGACCTGTTCGGGCTCTCGGCCGGTTACATCAAACCCTTGGCAGCAGCCGCGCTCGTGACGTTGTCCGGAGTCAACTATTTCGGAGTTCGTCCCGGCAGCATAACGCAGAACATCTTCACGGTTCTCAAGCTGCTCGCACTGGCGGTTCTGATCGGCGTGGGAGTTTTCCTCGCGGGCGGAGCGGCCCATAGCATGTCGCAGAGCGCACCCACGCCCATTGAAGGCTTCGGCGTCATCCGCGCGCTGGGCTACGCGCTCATTCCCGTTCTCTTCGCTTACGGCGGCTGGCAATATTCCAACAACATCGCGAGTGAGATCATCGATCCCGAGCGAACACTTCCGAAGGCGCTGGCGATGGGAATGTGTGTCGTCGTCGCGGTCTACGTCCTCGCGAACGTTGGATACATTAGAGTACTCGGCCCTGCCGGCCTGGCGGCGAGCCTGGCGCCCGCAGCCGATACGATGCGCGCACTGATGGGTCCCATGGGTGGCGCGCTGATGGCCGCGGGCATCATGGTCTCGACCTTTGGCTTCGTGAACAGCGGGATACTATCCGCTCCACGCATGCTTCAGGCGATGGCTGCTGACGGGCTCTTCTTTCGATTCGCGGCACGATTGCATCCGCGCTATCACACGCCAACGGGAGGGATCGTCATCCAGGCGATATGGGCGATCGCGCTCGTCATTTCGGGAACCTACGGTCAGCTGCTCGACTACGTGGTGTTCGGAGACTTGATATTTTTCGGACTCATAGTCTGCACCGTCTTCGGCTATCGCCGCC
>JAHFCS010000400.1 GCA_023249395.1 Gemmatimonadota bacterium | reverse complement strand
TTCGGCGGACTTCACATTGCATTCGGGATTCCAATCGCCAGGAGACACGGTGGCTAAGCATGGTGCAGCGCGGGATGACGCGCGGACACAGGATACAGCGCGCGGAGGCGGCATCAGACGGGTCGCACCGGCCGCACGCAAATCGGGGGAGCTCGACCGGCTCATTCACGAGCGGCTCCGACTCGGCATCGTGAGCGCTCTGGCGGTGAACGACTCTCTGTCGTTCAGCGATCTCAAGAAGCTCATGAGCACAACTGACGGAAATCTCAGCGTCCACGCGCGCAAGCTCGAGGAAGCCGATTATATCACCTGCACGAAATCGTTCGAGGGGCGGATGCCCAAGACGCAATACCGGCTCACCGCTACCGGGCGGCGGGCGCTCGAGCGCTACCTGGACCACATGGAAGCTCTGATCCGCGCGACGCGCGATCGTTAGCTTCGACCGACTGCTAATCAATTCATGAAGCAAGGATCTCCGCGCGGCATTCACGTCGCGATAATCATGGACGGCAACGGACGGTGGGCGACGGCGCGCGGACAGCTGCGCACGGCGGGCCACATCGCCGGAGCCAGGACCGTTCGCAAGATCGTCGAGGCGGCACCCGACTGCGGCATCGGCACTCTGACGCTCTACGCGTTCTCGGCCGACAACTGGCGTCGGCCGTCGAGAGAAGTCGCACTCCTGATGCGCCTCTTCCGGCGATACCTCGTTTCGGAAGTCGCGCGATGCGTCACCAACGGGGTGCGGATGCGTATCATTGGCCGCCGTGACCGAATTCCGGCCGAGCTCCTGCGTGCCATCACCAACGCCTAGCATGCAACTCGTCACGGCCGAACGCTCGACCTCCGGATAGCGGTGGATTACTCTGCGCGGGACGCGATCATTCGGGCGACGGAGCAGGCGGCCCGCAATGGTGCGTCCGACGGCGCGCTCGACCGCGAATCGTTCTCGGCGCTGCTGTCGCGGGTGGACCACGGGGTCGGACATTCGCGCGACGTCGATCTACTCATCCGCACCGGAGGGGAGCAGCGGCTGAGCGATTTCCTCCTCTGGGAATGCGCTTACGCCGAGCTCCTTTTTACGCGCCGAATGTGGCCGGAGTTCGGACCGTCGGACCTCCGCGAGGCGGTAGAGGAGTTCCAGGCCCGCGAGCGCCGATTCGGCGCCGTGCCGGAGGCCGCAGCCGGGTAGTGCCCGATGCCCGATGCCCGATGCCCGGTACCCGGTCCTTAACATCTGTTTCCTGCCTCCGTCTAATATGTGATTGCGCGCGTTGTGCGCGCTCACATGAATAGTCATGGAGGTTTGATGTCGAGAATACGTGCCGCGGCTCTTGGAGCCGCGCTGATCCTTGGAGTTTCAGGAGTCGCCGGTGTGGTAGCCGCGCAGGGGCAGGGCGGACCCGGCCGCGGACTTGGCAGGCCCGGTGGATACGGGATGCGTCATCGCGGTGAATTCGGCGGAAGGTTGACGAAGGACCTGAATCTCACCAACGCGCAGAAGGCGCAGGTCAAGGCGATTCACGAAACGTACAAGTCGCAGTTCGAGTCGATGCGCACGCAGTTCAAGTCGCAGACTGACAACGCCCGCGCGCTTCGTCAGAAGGGCGATACCGCGGGAGCACGTGCCGCGATGCAGAACATCCGGCAGCGCATGCTGACGGTTCGCCAGCAGGAGCAGGCGGAGATCCGGAATGTGTTGACCGCCGACCAGCGCGCGAAGTTCGACGCTGCACAGGCGCAGAGAAAGCGGTGGATGGAAAAGCGCGGCGAAGGCCGGCGTGGGAAGCAGGGACAGCGCTCCAATCCAGCGCCACGCAGCTAAGCTCGTTTCAATGGAAGAAAGAGGGGTCGCCGATTTGGCGGCCCTTTTTTTCTGGTCCTTTCGGGAACGCCGGGTTAGTACGTCTCGGTTCCCGGATGAAACGAGCGCCAGCTGTGCCAAAACTCCTGGTATGCCGACAGGGTTTTCAGCGCGCCAGAATCGCCCTGGCCACTGAGCGCGTAGGCCTTTCCGGAAGCGACAAGAGAATCCCCGCGAAGCTCGAGCACTGTCGCAGCATTGGGGCGCTCGAAGGCAAAGAAACTGGTGTGGTCGCCTGCTAGCACCAGGACGACTGGTACTCCACCGACTTCGTCGTTGATGACGTTTTCGCGCCGCAGGCGGTTCCAGTCGAACGCTTTGCTTTTTCCGTTCACCGTCAGGCCCACGACCCATGCTTTCTCGTGCCAGGAAATTGTGTCAGTGCCGGTGAGCGTTTTGCGACTCGTGCCGCTCTCGAATGCGAAATCCTTTGCGTATTCGTCCCGCAATGAAGAGTCGGCCTGCATGACGAGACTGGCGGGATGCAGGGCGAGCCACTCTTTCAGTGTGACCTGCTGACTCGGAAGCTCGGAGAGGAACTCCCCTTTCTTCGGTCCGACAATGGCCTCACCGTTTGCCTGCCGCCACCAGGTATGACTCGTCCGATCCTCGAACATCGCGTTGAAATGGTCCATCCCTACCAGGCGGAAAGTCTCGAGCTTGCCCTCTACCGTTGGCGTAAACACGCGCCCACTTCGGCAGACGGTGCAGTAGCTGACCATCACCGGCTTCCCGCCGACGATGTCTCGAACCTGATGGTGATATCCGATGAACTGGAGAGGATACGCCCGTGCGTCGCCGTTGAGCTCTATACCGACTACGAGCCGGTTCTTGTCGACTTTGTTCCTCTCAGCCGGCTCCATTGAAAGCGTTCTTGGCTGAACGAACATGTGATCGGCGGCCATTTTCAGATTGACAACCGCTGCGACTCCCATCGCGAGGAGGAGGGACGCCGGGGCAATCCACTTTTTCCAACGTTCCACACGCCATGCAGAGCGGACTCCTGCCACTATCAACCCTCCAAACACCAGCCGAAACACCCAGCGCCAGATGTACAGGAAATAGGCTAAGTCAATGCTGCGTACCCGCTGGCTGCCAGGCATCGGCATGATGAAGTAGACGTTCGCCAGCTCGAACAACACGAGCGCGAGAACGCCGGCATAGAAAACCTTTCTCATTCGTTACGCTGCCTGGCCATGATGAGACGGCATGATTGCGGGAACTCAACTTAGTATCGGGTCTCGCCCGTCACCAAGTGTTAGTTGAGACGCGTTCCGGTCTCTGCGTCGAACAGGTGTCCGGCCT
>JAHFCS010000399.1 GCA_023249395.1 Gemmatimonadota bacterium | reverse complement strand
AGATGGGTGCGTTGCTCGCGCCCCGTCGTGGTGACCGGCGGCGAGCTCACGATGGAGATGCTCGACCTGAAGTTTGACCCGGTGGGGCACTACTACGAGGCGCCGCTGCACCTCAAGGTGACGGGCGGAGTATTCGTGATCGACGATTTCGGCAGGCAGATTGCGCGGCCCGAGCAGGTGCTCAATCGCTGGGTCCTGCCGCTCGAGAGCCGCATCGATTATCTGACCCTGCACAACGGGAAGAAATTCGCCGTGGCATTCGATGGGCTGGTGATTTTCTCCACGAATCTGACGCCGCGCACGATTATGGATTCCGCGATGATGCGCCGCATCCCTTACAACTTCTTCATCGTCCCGCCTACGCCCGGGGAATACATCGAGATCTTTCGCCGCAACTGCGCCACCGTCGGCCTGCCCTTCAATCTCCAGGCGGTCGAGACGGTGATGAAGCGGATCTCGGAGGTGGAGAAGCTGCCGCTCGCGCGATCTCAGCCGCGATTCATCGTCGAGCACGTGCTGGCCCGTTGCAACTACGAGGGCCGCGATCCTTCGCTCGACGAGGATCTAGCGATCGAAGCGGCGGAGCATCTTTTCACGAAGCAGTAGGCCTCCCCTTCTCTGAGGACGCCTCCGCCGCTCGAACGACGTCATTCACCGAACGAGCGCACCAGGAGGAAGAGTGCATCCACACTCTTCACTCCAGGCCGATAAACGCCCGCCCCGGAGGCTCTCATGAAACGATCGTGGTACGTGAGTTCAGCAGTGAGGTTTGGCCGAGTCATTCTTTTCGGATCAGCCATCGCGACGGCAGCCGCTGGTTGCGGTGGAGGCGGTGGTGCAACGTCAGGCCAGAGTTATCTCCCCACCGATCCCGCCAGTGGTGGCTCGAAAGGAACGAGCGGGTCGCTTTCGATCACCGTCGCCAACAACTCGTATAATCCCGGCTCGACAACGGTGCCGCGCGGAAGCACCGTCCACTGGACGTGGGATACTTGCGACATGGGGTACAGTACCGAGACCTGCACAACGCACACGGTGACGTTCGATGACGCGGTGTCATCCGGTATGCAGGACAAGGGCTCTTACTCGCGAACGTTCCCGAACGCTGGGACCTACGCCTACCACTGCAAGGTTCACGGGACCGCGATGTCGGGAACGGTCATCGTCCAATAGCCCGGCGAGATAGCCTGGATTTCCCTCCTATCCGCGCGCTAGTGTCAGTGTGAACGTCGTCGATGCGCCCGCCGTGCTTCGCGCGCGCAGATCACCGCCCATCGCGCGGGCGAGACCCCTGCTGATCGCCAGTCCGAGGCCTGTTCCTTCGCGCCGCGCGGCGTGGCCGCGGCTCAGCTGGACAAACGGATCGAAGATCGTCTCCAGCTTGTCCGCCGGAATCCCGATCCCGGTATCCATCACCCGGAGAAAAATGGTTCGCTCGGGATCGGTCCCATCGGCGCGCGTGCCGAGGTCGATGATCACCCGCCCGTCCTGAGGAGTGAACTTCACCGAATTGCTCAGGAGGTTGAGAAGTATCTGGACGAGCTTTTCGCGGTCCGCCAGGACGTGTATCGGCTCATTCGGAAGTCGCACCTCATAGGTGAGATTTTTTGCCGCGAACTGCGGCTCGATCATCGGGCCGAGATCGGCGACTACCTCCTGCAGTGTCACCGAATCGAGATTGTACTCGAGACTCCCCTTCTCCAGCCGCGCGAAATTCAAGAGATCGGTGATCACGCCGAGGAGATGCATCTGTGCCCGTTTCACCCGGTCGAGCGCCTCTCGCTGCTTTTCGCTCATCGGTCCGTGAATCCCCAGGGTCAGAAGCTCGACGTGGCCGGCGATGGCATTGAGCGGCGTTCTCAGCTCGTGACTCATCGTCGCGAGGAATTCGGACTTCGCCATGTTGGCGGTTTCCGCGGCGGAGCGCGCGGTCTGCTCGGCCTCGAAGAGACGCGCGCGCTCGAGAGCGACGGCGCATTGGCGCGCGACGGTGAGTGCGAAGTCGCGCTCCTCTTCGCTGAACTTTCGCGGCTCGCGGAACGCTATTCCAAGTGCGCCCACACATTTTCCGGCGACGATGAGAGGCGCGACTATCTGCGCGCTGTGACCGGTCTCGTCGAGAGCCGGAAGAAGATCGGGATAGAGCTCTTTCCAGTGCGAGCGCGACTCGAAAAATAGAGGCTCGCCGCTCCGCACAACATCGGTCAGCGGAGTGTGTTCGCTGAGAGGAATGTGCCGCCATCGTTCGAACACCTCCGGGGGCATGTCACTCGCGCCAACGAGCTCGAGCTCGTCGAGCTCTTCGTTGCGACGCGCGAGAACAGTTCCCGCAGCTCGCAGGAGAGCGCCCTCCGAGCGCGCGATCACCACGTCAGCGATCGCCACAGCGGTCGGCGCAACCGACAGCTCCGACGCGAGCTCGTGCAGCTGTTCGGCCCGCGCGCGCGCCATCCGCTCTCTCTCCTCTGCCGCCTTCGCGACCTCGCGCGCTTCCTCAGCCTCGACGACGGTCGATTGCAATTCCTGGTTGATCTGCTCGAGCTCCACCACCAACGCCTGGGCGTGCTCATTCTGCACCTCGAGCTCGATGGCCTGTTCCTCCAGCCGACTGGTGAGAACTCGAAGTTCCTGATTCTTTTCCTCGGAGGCGGCGTGAGCCGCGCTCTCGGCAGCGAGCTTTCTCGCTTGCTCTTCAGTTGCGCGGCGCGCGGTGAGATCGCGCGTAATCTTTGCGAACCCGACCAGCTCGCCGTCGGCGTCGCGAAGCGCCGTGATGACGACGTTGGCCCAGAAGCGCGAGCCGTCCTTTTTCAGTCGCCAGCCTTCGTCCTCGAAGCGGCCCTCACGCGCGGCTTCGACGAGCTCGTATGCGGGCTTGCCCGCTTCGATCTCTTCCCTGGGATAAAAAATCGAGAAATGGCACCCTAGTATCTGGCCGGCGGTATAGCCCTTCAGGCGCTCGGCGCCCGCGTTCCAGCTCAGGACGTGGCCCTCGGGATCGAGCACGAAGATGGCATAGTCCTTCACGCTCTCCACGAGGAGAGTGTAGAGCTGCCCCTGATCCGTGCGGTCTGCGCTCATGTAGTTGGGGTCGTGGCGGGCGACTTAACGACGATCGCCGATACTTCGGGGCTCGAATCCCGGGGTTCGGGCCCCGAATAAAATGTTTTC
>JAHFCS010000398.1 GCA_023249395.1 Gemmatimonadota bacterium | reverse complement strand
TTTTTTCACGTTCGCAAAGTTGTTGTCGAAGGGACCAGGTATCTCTCGCCGGATACCGTCGTCGCGCGACTCGCTCTCGATACCCTCCAGTCGGTCTGGGACGACCCTGCGCCACTCGAGCAGCGTGTGTTGACACTGCCGCAGGTGGCAGCTGTTTCGATCTCGCGCAAGCTTCCGGGAACACTCGTTGTGACAGTCGGCGAAAAGCTTCCTGTCGCCTTTGTCCCCGGTGAGCAGGGGCTCGAGCCTGTCGACTCCTCGGGTGAGGCGCTTCCAATCGATCCGGCGCGTGAAGCGCTCGATCTTCCCGTCTCCAATCAGCGCGACCTCGCGTTGATCAGGATGCTCGCTCAGGTGCGCGCGAGGAACGCCGTGCTGTACCGGCGCATCAGTGAAGTCTCGCGCGACGGCGCGGGTGATGTACTCCTGCTGCTTACCTCGACCGCCCCTGCTTCGGTTCCGGAGTTGCAAGACTCGACTCGAAGCATTACCGACAGTGTGTCACCGGTCGCAGTCAATGCGCCTCCGATGTTGCGTGTTCGCGCGCGGGTGGGGGTGACCGCCGCTCGATTGACCGATATCTTTCCCGTTGAATTTGACCTGCGACGGCGCGGCGCCCGTGTCGCCGAGCTCGATCTACGTTACCGCGATCAGGTTATCGCAAGGCTTCAATGATTCAGGAACGCGTCATCGCCGGACTCGACATCGGTTCTGCAAAAACCACTGTGGTCATCGCCGAAGCGGTCGGCGACCTCCACCGCCAGCCGACGATCAAGATTCTCGGGGTCGGCCAGGCCAGAACCACCGGGCTCCGCAGGGGAATCGTCTCCGACATCGAGGAGACGACGCGCTCCATCAAGAAGGCCGTCGAAGATGCCGAACGGATGGCGGGGACGCAGATCGAATCGATCTACGCGGGCATCGCAGGGGAGCATGTGCACGCGATGACGAGCAAGGGAATCGTCGCAGTAAACGGCGACGAGATCTCGAAAGCGGACGTCAATCGCGCCAATGAAGTCGCGCGTGCGCAGCCGGTGCCGCAGGATCGCGAGCTGCTGCACGCGATACCCCAGGAATACACGGTCGACAAGAACCAGGGAATCCGCGATCCGATCGGCATGGTCGGCACGCGACTCGAGACCGAGATGTACCTCGTAACCATCGGCGGATCGCCGGCGACGAACCTTCGCAAGTCGGTGGAGCGCGCCGGTTATCAGGTGAAGGAGCTCGTACTCGAGCCGCTTGCCAGCGCCCTGGCCGTTCTGAGTGAGGACGAAAAGGAGCTCGGCGTGGCTCTGGTCGAGATGGGAGCCGGCACCACCGACGTCGCAATCTTTCATGAAGGGAAGATCCGCCACCTGGCAACGATCAACTTCGGGGGCAGCAACGTCACCAACGACATCGTGCAGGGTATCGGCCTGACCCAGGCGGACGCGGAGCGGGTGAAGGAGCGATACGGGTGCGCGTACGAGCCGATGGTCGACCCGGATGACGTCGTCGAGCTGCCGAGCACCGTCGCGCAGGGACAGCGTCACGTGGCGCGTGAAGTTCTGGCGCACATCATCCACCAGCGGATTGACGAGATCTTCTACCTGGTGCATCAGGAGATCGAGCGAGCGGGCTACGCGAATCGGCTGAGCGGAGGCGTTGTGATCACCGGAGGGGCCGCGGCGATGGAAGGCGTGGCGGCGCTTGCGACGGACGTTTTCGGAACCGGAGTCCGCATCGGCAAGCCTGCCGAAAACATCGGCGGTCTCGCCGATTCCGTTGATGCGCCGCGCTTTTCGACCGTTGTCGGACTTGCGCTTTACGGCGCCAATCGGGTGGCCATTGGAGGCGCGTCAGCCGCCGGGAAGCGGCGAACTCTGGGGTCGGCGAATGTCGATCGGCTGGCGCAGAGACTCAAGACCTGGCTGCAGGATTTCTTCTAGCACCGGTCGTTCGGCGCAACCGCTGGCTGCGCCAAGTTTTAACATTTTCCACATCATAAAACTGCTCGGATGCCTGCAATTGTGGGGAATTCGCGCTCTTGCGCTTACCCGCAAATTTCTTCGGCTCCCGTGGATTCACTATTGGTTGCTTTAATGAATGGCGTATATATTGGCGTTCGCTTTTCCCACCCTAAGGCACTAGCCGGAGTCTCCGCCCGATGAATTTTGAGTTCGAGGAAAGCTCATCGCAGAATGCTCGCATGAAGGTTGTGGGTATTGGCGGCGGGGGCGGAAATGCGGTCAACCGCATGATCGAAGAGCGGCTCTCGGGAGTCGAGTTCATATCGGTGAACACCGATGCCCAGGCGCTTCTCAACTCGAAGTCGGACCTCAAGATCCAGATAGGTAAGAAGCTAACTCGGGGGCTTGGAGCCGGAGCGCGTCCCGAAATTGGCAAGCAGGCAATCGAAGAGAACCGCGACGAAGTAGCACGCGTTCTCGTGAACGCCGACCTGGTCTTCGTTACATGCGGAATGGGAGGTGGAACAGGCACAGGCGCAGCGCCGACCGTTTGTGAGCTCGCCCGCCAGGCAGGCGCCCTGACAGTGGGCATCGTCACACGACCGTTCCTCTTCGAGGGTCGCAAGCGTCTGCGCCAGGCCGAGCTCGGCATCGCGGAGATGCGGAAGCACGTGGACACGATGATCGTGGTACCCAACGAGCGGCTGCTTGCAGTCGTCGGCAAGGGGATCCCGTTCCATGATGCGCTCAAGAAAGCGGACGAAGTCCTTCTCCACGCCACCCAGGGCATCTCGACTCTCATCACCGTCACCGGACTCGTCAACGTCGATTTCGCCGATGTCCGCACCGTGATGCAGGAGGGTGGGTCCGCCCTCATGGGTACCGGCGTTGGACGCGGCGAGAATCGCGCTACCGACGCCGCGCAGCAGGCGATTGCAAGCCCGCTTCTCGACAACGTCTCTGTCTCCGGCGCGACGGGTGTTCTCGTTAACATCACCGGCGGCGACGATCTCACTCTGGGCGACGTCCATCAGATCGTCGAGATCGTGAAGGATGCCGTGGGCGATGACGCGGAGATCATCTTTGGCACCGTGAACGAAAAGGCGATGCAGGGCGAATGTCGCGTGACGGTGATCGCCACCGGATTCGACAAGAACCCTGCGCCAGCCATCGGCCTTGGCCCGACGACGTCGACGTCGACGAACACGATGCCCCGCGGCACGCC
>JAHFCS010000397.1 GCA_023249395.1 Gemmatimonadota bacterium | reverse complement strand
TCGCCAGCACATAATCATCGGGCGAGTCAGCCTGAACCATCCGCCACATCCCTTCGACGTAGTCTCCGGCAAATCCCCAGTCGCGCCTGGCGCCGAGGTTGCCGAGGTACAGCTTATCCTGCTGGCCACTTCTGATACGCGCGGCAGCCATTGTGATCTTCCGCGTGACGAAGGTCTCGCCGCGGATCGGCGACTCGTGGTTGAAGAGAATCCCGCTGCAGGCGTGAATACCATACGCCTCGCGGTAATTCACGGTGATCCAGTGCGCGTAAAGCTTGGCGACGCCGTAGGGAGACCGCGGATAAAAGGGAGTAGTCTCGTTCTGCGGCACCGACTGGACCTTTCCGAACATCTCCGACGTCGACGCCTGATAGAAGCGGACCTTTCCGAGCATTCCCAGTATCCGGAGTGCCTCGAGCAGCCGCAGCGTCCCGATGCCGTCTGCGTTGCCCGTATATTCGGGCGTTTCGAAAGACACCTGGACGTGGCTCTGGGCGGCGAGATTGTAGATCTCGTCGGGCTGGGTCTCCTGAACTATCCGGATCAGATTCGTGGAGTCGGTCAGGTCGCCATAATGCATCACGAAGCGCGAATGGACGTCCTGGGGCTCGGCGTAGATGCCGTCCACCCGCTGCGTGTTGAACTGGGACGCTCGGCGCTTGACGCCGTGTACCATGTAGCCCTTTGCGAGGAGCAGCCGGGCGAGATATGCGCCGTCCTGCCCCGTAACTCCGGTGATTAGCGCAGTCTTCATTTAGTTGGCTTTTGCGTGCTGAGCCGCGATTGTGATCGACTGATCGGCGCCGGGCGGGCGGCCAGCATGATTATTGAAGGGTAATGGGCGAGCCGCAGAAATGTCACCCACATGGTGGCGTCAGTCAATCGTAATTTGACGACCCCGGACGGTTGTAAGTGACAGCCAATGTGTGACATCCGGGTTGTGTCCCCGTCAACTGTGCATAGATTGGACGCGGCATGTCCCTTGCCCTGCCCGTTAGCGGAGGAGTCAGGGGTGCTTAGATTCCTTGGTCACACACCTTCGCCGGCACGTATAGACTCTTGACGCTGAAGTCTCTCCGTAACAGACACCTCTTCGTCGCCGACGCGCTGGCGGTGATCGTGGCGCCTCTCGTCGCCTTCCTCGTGAGGTTCGAGCAAGCGCGATGGATAAGCGACAATTTCCGACTCGTCGGACTTTACCTTCTCCTCTCCGTACCACTCCGGCTGCTGATCTTCTACGCAGCGGGGATGTATCGTCGCCTTTGGCGGCACGCCAGCGTGGGCGAGCTCAGGCCGATTGCGGTGGCGGCGCTTGGCGGAGGGGTCGTCGCGGGACTTGTCGGACTCATCGTCCTGCCGGTGTTCCATCTCACGGCGACGCGTGTTCCCTTCTCCGTAGTATTCATTGATACACTCCTCTCCGGCGCGTTGATCGCGCTGCCTCGCCTGATGGTTCGCGTCACCCGGCAGGGCTCCATGCGGCGGCGGCGCGACGAGAGCGGAAAGCGGGTCCTCATCGCCGGCGCCGGTGATGCCGGAAAGCTGGTGGTGAAAGAGCTGTTCGCAACTTCCCAGCTCGGACTGGAGCCAATCGGCTTCGTTGACAGCGATGCATCCAAGCACGGACACATGCTCGCCGGCCTTCCTGTCTTCGGACCGCTGGCGCACATTCCCGAGATCGTCGAGCGCTTCGGCGTCGCCGAGATAATCATCGCGATGCCGTCCGCCCCGGGAACGGTGATCCGGCAGGTTGTTCGCGCGGCGCTGAGCTGCGGCATCCCGACGCGAACCGTCCCGAGCCTTCCCGAGATCATCTCGCGTCAGGGCAACGCCACCGGCCTTCGCGAGGTGGAGATCCAGGATCTTCTTCGCCGCGACGCAGTCGAGACAGATCTCGCCGCGGTTGCCGAGCTCGCCACCGGTGAGACGGTTCTCATCACCGGTGCCGGGGGATCGATCGGAAGCGAGCTGTGCCGCCAGCTCGCGCGCCTCGCGCCGTCTCGTCTCGTCCTGCTCGGACACGGCGAGAACTCGATCTTCGACATCTTCCAGGAGCTGTCGCTCAGCTTCCCCGACGTCAACATCATGCCGGTGATCGCCGACGTGCGCGACCGCAACCGGATCTTCCATATCTTCCAGCAGCACCGGCCGCACGCCGTCTTCCACGCGGCGGCACACAAGCACGTGCCGCTGATGGAGGACAATGTTCTCGAGGCGGTGACCAACAACGTTTCCGGGACACGAAACGTGGTGGACGCGGCGATCGAGACGAATGTCCAGCACTTCGTCCTGATCTCGACCGACAAGGCAGTTCGCCCCACCAGTGTGATGGGCGCGACCAAGCGAATCGCCGAGCAGCTGGTGCAACATGCCGCAACGAAGCATCACCGCAATTTCGTCTCGGTGCGATTCGGAAACGTCCTTGGCAGCCGTGGCAGCGTTGTCCCAACATTCCTCCGTCAGATTCGCGCCGGCGGACCAGTCACGGTGACTCACCCCGAGATGCGCCGCTACTTCATGACCATACCGGAATCGGTTCAGCTCGTGCTTCAGGCGGGCGCGCTCGGCCGCGGTGGTGAGGTTTTCGTTCTCGACATGGGCGAGCAGATCCGGGTGGTGGACATCGCAACCGATCTGATCCGCCTTTCGGGTCTCGAGGTCGGGACCGATATCGAGATCACGTTCACTGGAGTCAGGCCCGGCGAAAAGCTGTACGAGGAGATGTTCTTCACCGCCGAGAACGTGCTGCCCACTGACCACCCGAAGGTGCTGCGAGCGCGGAACGGACTCCTGGCTGACGGGACGATCAGGCGGATCGAGGCGTTGACGAGATCTACCGACACCGGCCGGCCGGAAGATGAGATCCGTAAGCTGCTGCAGACGCTTGTCCCCGACTTCCATCCGCACGGCGCATCGGCTCACGAAGACGAATTGCGCTCGGAGAGCATCCGGCGGGCGTAGAGATGGTCCAGCGCGGGGTCAGTCCAAACAACGACACCCATGCAACCCGATTTTTTGGACGACCCAGACTTTCAGTATTCGGGCTCGGAGCTCGGCGCACTTCGGGGCGCCGAAAACTACTACCGCTGGTTGGTCAAGCGATTTACACCGTATCTCGGCTCAACCGTAATTGAGGTCGGCGCGGGCATCGGCACATTCTCTGAATACCTTCTGGCCG
>JAHFCS010000396.1:2151-3189 GCA_023249395.1 Gemmatimonadota bacterium | reverse complement strand
TCCGGCGGCGATCGGAAGTCCGGTTTGCGTGTCGAAGACGTGGACGATGATTGCTGGGTGTCCAACGCCCCCGCAGGCCAAGGGAGGTACCGGAGACGAAATAGTAGGTCTGTCACACGCGCTCTCGGCTATCAGCCCGGCCGCAGCGACAATCGCGAGCGTCTTCCGGATAGAAAGCACGTTGCCTCCTCGACGGCACCTCGGAAGATCATTCTCCGTCTCTGCACGAACGTCTATAGGGCGGCGACCGACACCATGTCGGGGTTTCGCCCCCGCACCGCATTCGCCGGCGGGAGCGGTCGCCGCTAGGTCGGAGAAGATGATTCAATCGCCGGCGGAACGGCGATGTTCTCCTCGACGGCACGACGCACTTTTGGCTTGAGCAACTCAGGAAACGACGCCTGGCCAGTGAGAACGAAGTTCAGATCGTCCCAGTCCACACAGACCAGATTGGCGGACTTTCCAACGCTGAATGTCCTGACTCAACCGCACCGCGGCAAGCTTGAACGCCCGACTGTATCGGTACGTCTTGCGGGGCCCCGCGCGTGCCATGCGACACCTCTGTCGTTAGGGAGAAGTGTCAACACAACTGGAGCAAGATCCGTTGACAGCTTCCTCTCGTTGTTACGAGGGGCATCTCGCTTCCCGATCGCGCAATCGCCTGCATGAGACTTCATAGCGGCTCCGGCGCGAGGCCGTATGGTCGCAGGCCGCGGAACAGCAGCAGGAGGCTCAGCGCGATCTCGAAGAGTGCCATCGGCGTGTCGAACAACCAGAGGTTCACGACCGTTGAGAAGCCCGGAAGGATGAGCAAGGCGATGGTACAGGCAGCGCACCATGCGCTCGCCAGGATACCGAAGGCGGCCAGCGTGTTGGGGACGTAGCGCGTCTTGAGCCACAGGAAGGCGCCGACGGTGGCGCCGAGGGACCAGAACAACAGGCCGACATAGTACTGGTCGAAACCCGAGAGGTACAGCCGCGCCAAGGCCGGGAGCTGATCAGCCGGAATCCCCGCGTACTCGGGGTGACTCATCAACC
>JAHFCS010000396.1:0-2141 GCA_023249395.1 Gemmatimonadota bacterium | reverse complement strand
GGCGGCGCTCACGACGAGCACGCCGACGCAGTAGAACACAAAACCCACGAGGCCGATGCGGAAGAGCGTCTCGTGCGCCAGGATGTTCTTCACCGCTTGCGCCGGATCCGCGTTGGCGAGCAGCGGTTGCAGGATGCCGAAGTTCACGGCCACGACGAGGACGAAGGACGGCAGGTACGTGACTCCGACGAACTTCGCGGCGATGCGTTGTGCGCTGGTGACAGCGTGGCTCGTCATCTTTGTCCTCGTGCTTCAGGGCAGGTGTGAGGCAACGGATCGCGTTGGCTGCACCATCGCACGGTCAGGCACTGGCCAGCCTGAACAGTATCATCGTACCGATGCCGCCTTCACGGCAGTCGCGTCGTCGAACATCAGCCACTCGATGACCGACAGCGGCAGGCTCCCGTAGCTGATGAGCTTATCGTGAAACGCCCCCAGTCGAAACGCACTGCCTTGTTGGTCACGGTAACGCCCCAGCAGGCGCATGATCTGCCACTTCCCGACCATGTACCCGATCTTCTGCGACGGGCTTGCTGCCGCGCCCGCCGCCTCCCCCTCAGCGGCCTCGCGATCGAGCCCGCCGGCCTCCATGAAGTACCTCACCGCTTGATCGAAGGTCCAGCGCCCAGTCTGCAGGTTGACGTCTACTCCGATGCGCGCGGCACGATACCGACTCAAGCGCAGTACTTGGCCCTGCGATGGGGACTGTTCGGGATACAAGCCCTCGCGCATCATCATCTCCTCCCCGTACAGCGCCCACCCTTCAACGAATGTGTTGTCAGAGTGTTGCCGGCGGATCTCATCGGCGAGATACTTGGCGACCGACAATTGAAGAAAATGGCCCGGAATGCCTTCGTGGCCGAGGATCGGGCGCGGATCCTCGATGGCCGCGCGAATATAGAAATTGCCACTCTTCGGAGTGTAGGTCGGGATGAAATAGAAACCGCTCGGATCCCGATCGTAGATGCCCGGGGCATTCATGAAACCTCCCGGGCTGGTGGGCTTGAAGGCCTCAGGAAGCTGTCGAATGAGGAATTTGCCAATGTAGGGCGGAATGGTGACCAGGGCGTTGGTGCGCAGGAACTGCACGATTTCGTCTAGGCGAGACTCGTATGCCGAGAGGAACTCCACCTGATTTGCGGGGATGTGTTGGCTTCGCGCGGGGTCCGGTGAGGCGAAACTCGGATCCTTGAGCATGGCTTCGAGGCCGCGATAGCGCGCCAGCTCCACTTCGCCGAGCATCGCGATGTCGGACGCATCGTAGGGCAGGAGGAGAACGCGATGGAGGAGGTCGTTGTATCGCGCCACGCCCATCGGCTTCCACTCCGGCATGACGGCCAGCCGCTGATCGAGCCAGTCGGCGTAGTCGTGGATGGCGCGCAGCGCCGCGTCGCGCGCCGTGACCAGCCGTGCGCGGTCTGATTCCGACAGGCTGTCCGCCAACGTCATGAGACTGGTCATGAACAGATCATCGCCGCCCCGGGCCGCGTCTATGGCGAGCTTTGCGAAGAGCCGCACCGGCTGGGTGAGATTCGTGCGGGCGAGCGACAACAGGGCTAGCACCTGCGTGAGACGCGCGGTGGCGGCAAGTGCTCGGGAGCGATGCGGTGCGTAGTCCTTCTTGAGCAGCGTGAACACCGCGTTCGCTGCTTCGTTCACGTAGACTTGCGGGTCGGACTCTTCTGGCTGGAGCGAGCGTCCGAAGAAATCGGCCCCCTCCAGTTGCGCGCGAAAGAGCGTCCAATCCACCTGGTCATCCTTCTTCCAGCCGGAGGCCGGCATGGCCTTCACGCGCGCGAGCAGCTCCGTCACATGACGGCGGCGCGCGATCACACTCGGCATGCGGAAGTCGCCGATGCGGTCGTCCCACCGGTGCTCGCCGGCGTCACTCGTGGCGACCGGGTTGGCCGAGTCGCGCCATGCGTAGTAGGATCGCGCGAGCGCTCGCAGGTCAGCCGGCGTCTGGGCGCCAGCGGGCGGTACGAGGGCAATGACGGCGAGACCGGCGAACGCGAAGAGTCGTGCCATTGAAGGTCCTCGACACGTGAATGGTAGCGGATTCGGCGCCGCTGCCTGACAGGAGGTCACGAAGACGTGTACTTTCCGAACGGAGCACACATGCCTCGCGCCCGCGCGAAGTT
>JAHFCS010000395.1 GCA_023249395.1 Gemmatimonadota bacterium | reverse complement strand
GCTACTAGGTGCGTAGGGAATGCTGGATCTCGAACAGGAACTCGACGCGGTTCTCTCAGCACTCGACGCGAATCACATCGAGTACGCCCTCTGCGGAGGGCTGGCCATGGCGATCCACGGATATCCACGGGCGACGGTCGATATCGATCTTCTGGTGAAGGCGAATGACCACGCCCGCATCTTCTCAGCGGTCGAGCCGCTCGGTTTTCGAGTTCATGCAAAACCGATGACGTTTTATCGTGGTGCGGTGCAGATTCGGCGCGTCACCAAAATCGACAGTGACGGCGAGGCCCTCATGCTTGACCTGCTCTTCGTGACACCAGCGAACGCAAGCGCCTGGCGCAGCCGTCAAGCTGTGACGTGGCGTGGCAGGTCGATCGCCGTCGTTTCACCAGAAGGTTTGATCGCGCTAAAGTTACGGCGGGCGAGCAAACAGGACCTTGCAGACATCGAACGGTTGCGGCGGGGCGAACAATGAAAAGCATCGACTATTCGGAACGAGCCGTCGGGCAGCGAATGCACGAGGCATCACAGCTGAGAAAGGTCTGCCTCTCGTTGTCGAAAGCGAAGCCGCACTCTCGGCCGCCAGCGCTGCGATCCAAGAAGAAAAACTCGCGGCGGACCTGACCCCCCTCACGGCGTCATTTCTGCGGGCGACTACTCGCGCGAGTTCTGTGCCGGATGCCACGTCAACCGCACCGGCGACATCGGCGTGTTCAAGATCGTGTCCGACCGCTCGCTCGCAGCCGGTGTCCGGCGCATGGAAGCGCTCACGGGCCGCGGCGCGGTCGCGTACTTCCAGCAACTCGAGGATGCGGCGCACGAAATGCAGCAGCAGGCGAACGTCGCGCTCGACGATCTGCCGGCGTACGTCCGGTCGCTCCAGGAGAAGCAGCGCCAGCTCGAAAAGGAGTTGAAGCAGCTGCGGATGAAGATGGCGACCACGTTTTCATACGAGCCGGGTGGTGGTGCGAAAGTCGGCGGCAGCGCCGAAGTGAAGTTTGATGACATCGGTGCGGTAGACGTGAACGGCGTGAAGCTCCTCGCGCGCCGCGTCGACGACATCAGCGGCGGCGACCTCCGCAATCTCGCCGACACGTTCCGCTCCAGGATCAAGAGCGGCGTCGTGGTTCTCGGCAGCGTCACCGACAGCAAGGTCACGCTGCTGACGGCCGTCACGAAGGATCTCGTCGAACGGATTCCGGCAAGTGTACTCATCTCGAAGCTCGCTCCGATCGTCGGAGGGAAGGGCGGCGGCAGGCCCGATCTTGCTCAGGCAGGCGGTAAGGATCCGGAGAAGCTCAACCAGGCGCTCGAAAGCGCACCGGGTGCGTTGAGGGAACTGCTCAGCGCGTGAGTGAAAGAGACTCTGCCGTTTGTTCTGCGCGCGGACCGCGCCTGAAAATCTCTGGCCTCTGACGAAACCCCCGGAGTGCGCTGACGGCGCCAGAGTGCGGTGCGCCGAACTCCCCGGTGCGCGCGCCACAAGTAGACGTCGTGGTGAGGTGACTTTGCACACACCGCTACGTGGCCGGCTGCCGCGACAGCCGTCACCCTGTATGCTAGGGTCCTGTAAATAATGCATGACCAGAGGTGGAAGTATGTCAATCCGTGAAGGGTGGGTCCGAGTTGCGACGGTCGGCGTATTAGTCGCCTTGTGTGCTGTGCCGATGGCCACGGCGCAAAAATGCGGACCGATGGACGTGGTGTTCGTGGTCGACAACACGGGGACCATCACGGAGGTCATTTCCGAAGTGCAGAAGCAGGTCAGTGCAATCGCCGACACCGTAACGCAAGCGTCCGGTGGCGACTAACAGTTCGGCCTTGTGGTCGCGCCGTCGAATGACGTCAGCGTCCTCCTCGATCTGAGCGCCAACAATCGCGACGCGCTCGCGACCGCTGTGATCCAGATGTTGACGGTGAGTAGCTGCGGCGAGCCCGCAGCATGGGACGACGGACTTGACACCGTCCTGCACAACTTGTCAGCCGGACGCACCGTCGGCGGAGGACACGGCAAACAGAATGGCAGCTTCAGCGGGCAGTTCCGCACAAACGCCACGAAGATCATTATCGTCATCAGCGACGCCCGTCCGAATCACACCCTCGGATGCGACTACACGCCGGGTGTGGACTACGCCTTCGTGAGCGGCCTTGCCGAGGAGGCGTACACGCGGGGCATCCACCTGGCGACCGTTTTCGTTCCGACCACGGGCGCCGACGCCTACGGCTTCGTCGACACCATCACGTCGATCATGAGCGGGATGGCCTCCACGACCGACGGAATGTTCCTCAGGACGAAGCCGGACGCCAGCGACCTTGCTTCGATCATCATGTCGATCGTCGACTCGTGCGGAGTGGGAGGCGGATTGATCGTCACGCCGAACGAGATGGTACTGTCGAACGGAGAAACCGGTACAGCGACGGTCCAGAATTACCGTCCGGGGCGCGATCCGTCCACGCTCGTCTACGATACGTCCGGAGTGCCGCCCGACTTTACGGTCAAGTTCAGGAAGGCGACTCCCGAGGTCGCCGGTACCGATCAGCGGTCGATGGACATCACAGTCGGACCTGACACGTTCGCCGGAGCGTATGCGGTCCAGGTGACCGCGGGTCGCGCCGGGTTTGCCGCCGTCCAATCGGCGATCGTCGTGGTCTATGTCGACTGCGTACCGCCCTTCATACTCGGGATGCCCGGGAATCAACCGGCGAGTGTCTCGGTGAAGAGTGGGAGCGCTGCGCAGCTGAAGGTCGTATCGAACGGCACGTCCGCGTTCCGCTATCAGTGGTACGTCGGCCACACCGGCACCACGGCGTTCCCGATCGCCGGCGCGATCACGTCGTCGTACACGACTCCGTCGCTCACGACGTCGACGGAGTACTGGGTGCGCGTGACCAATCCGTGCGGTTCGACTGACAGCGCGAGCGCGATGGTGACTGTGACGCCTTGATCAGCGAGTAGCAAGTAGAAAACGGCGGCGCGAGCCGCCGTTTTCACTTTGTGAGAGTGTTGCGCGTCTGGCGTTGAGTACTGAGTGGAGTTGGGTCTCCTACTCGCAACTCGCCACTCGCTTGCTCCTACGACCGTTCAGTGGGGCTCTTGCTTCCGGGACCGGGAAGCGGCGGGAACTTGCCGCCCTCGTTCTCCGAGTTCAGGAGTTCATCGATCGTCTCGTATCGATAAACCACCGGCGCGCGGTTTTGA
>JAHFCS010000394.1 GCA_023249395.1 Gemmatimonadota bacterium | reverse complement strand
AATCGACGAGGATGTCACGCGCGAGCAACTCCTGCGCGACCTCGTAGCCGTGATCGACGTCGATCGCGACGGTGCCGCCTCGCCTCGCCGGATCGCGAGGCGCTTTAACTCCGAAGCCGCGCTCGTCGGCAAGAGCGATGAGACGGGATGTCTGGCGCGTGCTCTTCGCCCGAATCGCGTCAATGCCCGCGCGGCGGAGAATGCGTGGTCCCTCGGCCGCGGCATAGAGTGCCGGGATGACGGGTGTTCCGTTGAGCCATCGGAATGCCCCTGCCGTATACTCCATCCTCTCCTCGAAGGCGAACGGCCGAACGTGGGCCTGCCACCCTGTAATTGCCGGAGCGAGCTCGTCGCGGATGCCGGCTGAAACGTAGAGGAAGCAGCCGCCCGGGCCGCCGCACAGCCACTTGAGCACGCCGCCGGTGAGGAAGTCTACACCGCTCTTCTTGACGTCCACCGGCAGCACTCCCACGGAATGAAAGGCATCGAGCGACACCAGTGCTCCCATATCGTGGGCGCGGCGACAGATCGCGTCCGCATCGTTGACGTACGCCGAACGGAACAGGACGTGCGAAACGGCGACGAGCTTCGTTCTCTCGTCAATTGCCGCGAGCAGTTTCTCCTGATCGATTCCCAGTCCGTCATCCGACTCGACGACCACCACTCTCGCTCCGAATCTCAGTGCGAGCTCATGGTACGCGTAAAGCACCGACGGAAAATCGAGCGACGTCATGACGATCGTGTCGCGGTCTCGCGAAAACGGCACCGCCGAAACCACGGCCGACTGCGCGATGGTGACGTTGGGCATCATCACCACCTCGCCCAAGTCGGCGTTCATCAGCGGCGCGATCTCGTTCCCGACCTCCACCGGCATCTCCCACCACCCGCGCGCCCACGCCTTGACGCCCAGGGTTCCCCAATCGCTCGCGTATTCGGCGAGCCTTGCCGGAACCGTGCGCGGCATCGGTCCCAACGAATTCGATACGAGGTACGTCGTCTTCTCGAGAATCGGAAACTCTTCCCGAAGCGCGAGGAGCGGATCAGTCGTCAATTCTTCGGGCGGTGCTGGCGATGCTTCAATTTGCCGGTTGTCGATTCAGAGGTGAGTGTTCGCTGATAAAATTATAGCGTGTCAACCGATGCCCGGGGTTACAGGTGAAATCCAAGCCGAAAGTCGCTCCTCGTCGTGCACCGAAGAAGCCGCCGGCGCCGCGTGTCGCACTCGTGCTCGGCGGCGGCGGCCTCAAAGGCTTCGCACACGTCGGTGTGCTGCGAGCGCTGGCTGAGCGTGGTATCAAACCCGCCGTCTATGCAGGGACGAGCATCGGCGCGCTGATCGCTTCGGCAGCAGCCGGCGGGATGCCGGTGGATGAGATGGCGCAGCGCGCGCATGATCTCAGAAAGCGCGACCTTTTCCGCGTGAATCGGCTGGGAATCGTGCTCAACCGGCTTCAGCTTCCGGCGATCTACCTCGAGGGACCGTTGCGGAGAGTGTGCGAGTCGGTCGCGCCAACAGGAAAGTTCACCGATCTCGACGCGACGCTGCTGGTGAACACGGTGGACCTCCAGCGGGGGACGCAGATCGTCTGGGGTTTGCCGGGGCTCAAGGACGTCTCGATCGCCGAAGCTGTGTACTCATCGTGTGCGCTGCCGGGATTCTTTCCGCCGGGAGAGATCGACAAGCGCCCGTGCGTGGACGGCGGGGTGATGGACAATCTGCCGGTTGCAATCGCGGGACGCGGAATGGACATGGTGATCGCGGTGGACACCGGAACCAGCGCGCTTCTCACGGAGAAGGACATTGCGCAGCACGGCTTCAGTGCCATCTATATGCGCGCAGCGACGACGATGATGCACGCTCTCCAGCTCGCGCCTCTGGAACATTGGGCCGGGCCGCCGATGATCCTGATCCGTCCGCGGGTGAGCCACATCGGGTGGTTCAGCTTCTCGCACGCCGACGAGGTGATGGAGGCGGGATATCGCGCTGCGGTGGATGGGCTTGAGGGATTCGAGACCTGCTGCGATTCCGAGAGCGGAATATTTCCGCGGCGCGCGATGCGCGTGGCTGTGGACCGGGCGAAGTGCATCGGGTGCACGCTCTGCGCCGCGCTCGCTCCGCAGGTGATGGCGATGGACGAATCGGGAAAGGCCTACCCGTGGACGCCGGAGGTGGAGTGGTCGCCCGCCGACGGTGATTTCGTGCAGCACTGCCCCACGTACGCGATCGAGGTTACGCCGGTCGAGGCGGTGGTGAAGGAAAATCAACCCGAGGCGCTCGGCCCGCCGAAGATCGTGGAGGCGGTGGCGTCCGAAGGAGCCGCCTAGGGTCTGATTCTCTCTGTTTATTCTGCTACATTTATTTCAGCCTGTCGGCGCACGAACTTCTACGAGCTGGCAGTGGCTCAGCGAACAACCGGCCCGCGCACGGCGCGGCCTGTTCCAGAGAACGACAAATGACAAACCCGAACTCTTTCGGTAGCCGGGCGACTCTCGAAGTCGGCGGCCGGCGGTACACGATCTACCGTCTCGACGCACTCGACTCTCCCTCCGGCGGCAACGCGTCCCGCCTCCCCTTCAGTCTCAGAATCCTCCTCGAGAATCTTCTCCGGAACGAGGACGGGAAATTCGTGAAAGCTTCCGACATCGAGGCTCTTGCAAAATGGAACGTGAAGGGAAACAACGAAAAGGAGATCGCCTTCCGCACGGCCCGCGTGCTCCTCCAGGACTTCACCGGCGTGCCGGCAGTAGTCGATCTCGCGGCGATGCGCGACGCCCTTGCCCGCCTCGGCGGCGACCCGAAGAAGATCAACCCGCTCCAGCCGGCGGATCTCGTCATCGACCACTCGGTACAGGTGGACGAATACGGAACTGAGGCCGCGTTTCTCATCAACGCCGGGCGCGAGTTCGAGCGCAATCAGGAGCGGTACGCTTTCCTCCGCTGGGGGCAGAAGGCGTTCCGGAATTTCCGCGTCGTCCCGCCCGACACCGGCATCGTACATCAGATCAACCTCGAGTATCTGGCGCAGACGGTGTTCACACGTGAGGAGAACGGCGAAACGCTCGCGTACCCCGATTCGCTTGTCGGCACCGATTCGCACACGACGATGATCAACGGACTCGGTGTCCTCGGTTGGGGTGTGGGCGGCATCGAAGCGGAAGCGGCGATGCTCGGACAGCCGGTATCGATGCTGATTCCAGAAGTC
>JAHFCS010000393.1 GCA_023249395.1 Gemmatimonadota bacterium | reverse complement strand
CTTGCGAATTGTCATGCGAGCACTCACCTCCAGTTTGCTCATCACAATTCTCCTTCATTTGAGTTGACACTTCGGCTCCGTGCACCTGGCGTGTGTGGCTTCAGCTGCGCCGCGAAGCGGCGTCTGCTGAAAGCCATTTTTGGGCAGCGATCGGCGGGATGTCACATCTGTTCATGCGGTCTGAACGCCTTGTCCTGGTTCCCATTGACGCTCACCAGTCATCAGGGCCGCCACCGCGCTGTCAATTCCGTCGACGTTACGCAGACTGTCAGCGAGTTCCCGGGCCCTCGAACTGTACGAGGATTCTCCGAGTAGTCTCTGGATCGCAGCACCAAGCCGAGCTCCAGTCAGCCGACCTCTGGGGATGGACAAGCCGATTCCGAGATCTTGAATGCGCCGTGCATGGAAGAACTGGTCACCGAGGTGGGGAATGATGACCTGCGGGACGCCCGCCCGGAGAGCCGCCGCCGTGGTGCCGGCTCCGCCGTGGTGCACGATCGCTGCGACCCGTGGGAGCAGCACGGCGTGAGGGCACTCGCGCACCCAGAAGACTCCCGCCGGAAGACCATCACTGCCGAGCCCAGCCCATCCGCCGGAGACGATCGCCCTTCGACCCGCGGCACATACGCCGTCCACCAAGAGCCGGACCGTTTCCTCGGGACTGGTGTCAGGAGTGCTGCCGAAACCGACATAGACGGGCGGCTCCCCGTCTTGCAGAAAGAGCTCGACCTCCGGTTCCAGAGGGCTGAGATCGCGCATCACCAGCGCGCCCGTCTGGATGACGTCGCGGCCGACGTCAGGTGGAATGGGTGCGAACTGCTTGTCCGCCGCCACGATGGGACGCGCACCTCGCGCATGCGCCAAGTACTCGCGGACGGGCTCGAGTCCCAACTTGACGCGCTCGCGGTTGACGGGCCTCTTGAACAGAAGATCGAAGATCCGACCCACTGTCCACCAGAGTGCGCCATTGATCCAGCCAGGGAGATTCTGCGGCGGAATGGCCACCGGTGGGTGGGAACGCGACGGAAGCAGAGCCGGTGTGTAGAGGATGGTCCGGCACGGGACCCCAAACGCCTCAGCCGCAGACTGGGACGCCAGGTGGATCGTCGTCACAACCAGGTCGGCCTCACGCGCCGCCGCGCAGGTTTGCTCGAAGCAGACGGGCACCTCGTCTCTCAGGTAGGCGGCAAGTGATCCGAGAACCGAGAAGGAGTTACGCGCACTCTGCTTCTTCAACCAAGGCTCGAAGTCCCCACCGATCTCGTGGAAGACCAGACCGCGCTTCTCCACCCACGCGCGGTAGTTCGACGCGGCGCCAACAGTCACCGCGTGACCGCGGTCGCGCAGGCCCACCCCGAGTGCAAGGAGCGGCTGGACATCACCGCGAGACCCGAACGCGGTCAGAAGGACACGCATCTTCCCCCCTCACATCCGACTCGATCGCAGCCGGTCGCGATACTCAGACCGTCGGCGCTGCGTACATCGCTGCCACTCGCTCCGCCGTCCGTGTCAACGCCACCGCGGCTGCTGACTCAGGCTCTCCCACCACGATGGGCATCCCGGCATCTCCACCGACAAGCACCGGCGCATATAGCGGAATCTGCCCGAGCAAAGGTATACCCAGCTCCGCGGCGAGTCGCGCGCCGCCACCCGAGCCAAAAAGAAAAGTCCGCTCCCCGCAGTGCCCACACTCGAGCCAACTCATGTTCTCGATCACACCGAGCACCGGCACGTCCACGCGCTGAAACATCTTCGCACCGCGCAACGCATCGCCGGCAGCGACCTCCTGCGGCGTCGTCACTATCAGCGCACCCGCCACGCGAGTCGCCTGCACCAGCGAGAGCTGAGCGTCCCCCGTCCCCGGCGGCATGTCAACGAGAAAGAAATCCAGCTCGCCCCACGCAACATCGCGCACGAACTGCGTGATGATCTTCATGATGATCGGCCCGCGCCAGATCGCGGGCTGGTCGCGCTCGATCATGAATCCCAGGCTCATCACCTTCACGCCGTGCGCCTCGAGGGGAACGATCTTCTCATTCTCCACCGCGGGCGGCGAGTTCACGCCCATCATCCGCGGAATGTTGGGCCCGTATATGTCGCCGTCCATCAATCCCACGCGCGCGCCCTGCCGAGCGAGCGCGATCGCGATGTTGCACGAAACAGTGGACTTCCCCACCCCGCCTTTCCCGCTCGAGATGGCGATGATGTTTCCGAGATTCGGATAGGTGACCGGCGTCGGCGCCGGAACGGCAGCTCGCTTCGACGAAGGCTCCTGTCCCATCACTGGAAGCGATCGCGGCTTCGGTTTCGGCGACGCCGGAGCAGATGATTGCACCACGCCCGCCTGTGATACGTCCTTCACGTCCACGCGAACGTCGCTCACGCCCTCCACCTGCTGCACCACCTGGCGCACGTCGCGCACTATCGCCGCATCGTCGCTCGGCGCGAGGAGCAAGGTCATCCGCACCTTCCCGTCGACCGTCGTCGCTACATCGCACACCATCTCCGCCTCGAGAACGTTGATGCCAAGCCTGTTGTTGCGGACCGTGGACAGCGCGGCGTTGACGCGCTCCTGGAGATTCGGCGTCACCACTCTATTACGCCAACTTCGCGAACCTCAGGAACTCGCAGCTTGAGATGAGCCTCGATCGCCGGCATGAAGGTCACGGGCGACAGCTCACAGTCGGGGCAGCTTCCGTCGATCCGAAGCATCACGCGCCCCGTTTCCTCGAAGTACTCAACGATCTCGAGGCGGCAGTGCTCGATGCGAAGCAGCGGGCCTACCTCGGCGAGCACCACCGTGATGCTTTCCTCGACTGTCGCGCGAGCGCGGGGGGCTTTGCGGCTCAGAACACTCATGATTCGGAAGATAGAGTCGCGGAGGGGCGGTCGCTACTGTTAGAGGACTGCACGAAGGCGCACTGCGCCAGGCGCATAATCCCTTGCCCGACAGTGGTTTCGATAGCAGTTTGCAGATGATCCCACCCTCTACGGTGAGAGCATGAAATACCCTGAAGTTCAGAACTATGTCGGCGGCAGATTCGTTGCCGGCGACCATTCGTTCATTGACGTCTATAATCCCGGCGACGGGTCAGTCATATCGCGGGTTCCGCTCTCCTCTCGGGACGATGTGGACAGGGCGGTGGAAGCCGCGAGCGCCGCCTTCCCGGCATGGGCCGCGACGCCAATCAGGGAGCGCGTGCAGGTCTTCTA
>JAHFCS010000392.1:2361-3216 GCA_023249395.1 Gemmatimonadota bacterium | reverse complement strand
CGCCGAATCCCGCTGTCACGGCGATGAACGTCGCCCCGGCGGCGAGTGATCTCAGCAGCGCGCCGACGAGCGGCATCCAGGCAAAGGCCGCCGCCACGATCCACAGTCCCAGATACGCCGCGGCGCCGGTGAGAAACGCGCGCAACATCGCCCCGCGGGGGGTATCGTCGCGCGACTTGCCACCGGTTATCGCTGCCCCGGTAAGGAGGGCGACAGCGATGAATCCGAACATCGCGAGCCCCGACACGAGGAACATGTAGGCGACGAGACCGAGGGGGATCAGCAGAATACCGATGATCGTCGCTCCGAGCAGAACGGTCACGCCCACTGCGCCTGGAAGAATCGCCAGGTGACCGAGCAGTCCACTCCACACTGACTTGCCGACGCCGGCGCGGATTGTGTTCACGACGATCTCGACCTTGTCTCCGGCGATGCTGATCACGGCGAAGCCGATCACCATCACCACGAGCATCCAGCTGATAGCGAGCCGCATTGGACGCCATGGATTATTGGAGACGACGTAGGTGCGTGCGACGCCGGCGTGCGCTTCGCGGCCGCGGAACTCCCTGACCGGCCCCCCGATGCTGCCTCCCTCGTTGCGCACCGTTCCCAGGATCGCCACGGCCTTGCCGTCAACTCGACCGCCCCTGTGAACGATCACATCACCCCGAACCGCGGCCGCATTCCCTGCCACCCTGCCATAGACGTCGAGGTTGCCGCCGATTACCGCCACCGACTTCGTCGTGACGTTGGGCGCGACGACCCGGCTGCCCTGACTGACGTCGGCTTGAGCTACAAATGGGTTGGCGACCAGCAGCCACGTCAGGAGAATGTGCATCTATGCAGCCTTGCGTG
>JAHFCS010000392.1:0-2351 GCA_023249395.1 Gemmatimonadota bacterium | reverse complement strand
GTCGCCGCCACTGCGCCAAGGACAAAGGTCCCGATCGTGGCAGCCCCCGCGGCTGATCCGGCGGCCTGTACATACCCGAGCGCGGTATCGCCCAGAACCGAGCCCGCGACCTGGTTGCCGAGCACCGACATGAATCCGAGCGCCTGTTCGCCGAACACGCGCACAACGAAGAGGAAGAGGTCCAATCGCAACGCAGCGATCAGTGCGATCACCGACATCGTGACGGCGGCTGAGGCGAGCAGGGCAGTGGCAGCAACGCGCACCGTAAGCGGCCGGCGCATGTAGTGAACGACGTCTTCGCGCTGAGGCATCAGCTCCGGCATCGGAGTGCGGTGCTCGCGCGGCACTATTGCGCCCGGCGCCGCTACAGCCTGAAAACGCGTCACTCCTGCCATGACCCTGTCGGCGAAGCCGGGGGAGGGGTCAAAGTACGGGAGACGCTTGAGCGCCTGCTCGATCGGGGCGAAGTCCGCCGGTGTTAGATCATCTCTCAAAAGAACCTCACAGAGAGCTTACGGCTCGGAAAAGGGGTGGGTTTCACGAATCTGGCACGAATTTTCAAGGATCTCATCGAACGTCATCCAGCGCTGCACGGAGCTCGTGCCGCGCGCGGTGGATATATGTCTTTACAGTCCCCAGAGGGAGCTTCACGATCTCGGCTATTTCCTCGTACGATCGGTCTTCCACATGCCTGAGCATGATGCAGGCCCGGTACTCGGGCCTGAGGCCCGCAATCGCCCGCTCGATGGACATACCAAGCTCCTTCGATTCGAGCTCGGCGAGCGGCGATTCGGTTCCCGACGCGAGGGCGATGGACGTCGCCCGCGCGCTCTCGGCGGTGACGGCATCGGGCGCGCCCTCGATGCTGATGGTGTCGAGGCGGCGGCGACGAAGGTGATCGATCGTGAGGTTGTTGGCGATCTTGAACAGCCAGCTCGAGAATTTGAAGTCGGGACTGTAGCGGTCGATGTTGTTGAGGACTTTGATGAAGGTCTCCTGAGCCAGATCCTCGGCGGTCTCGCGGTCGCGGACCATGCGGAATACGAGAGAGAATACGGGGCGCTCGTATCGCGCCAGGAGCTCGCGGTACGCGACCTCCTTTCCCTGTTGCGCGAGCGCGACGACTTCCGCGTCGGAGAGCTTCGCGAGCTGTTCTCGCGCTGGTCCGGAGGGAGTGGGCATTGGAGCCGTCAAAGTTAGCTTGCCACTATGCCGGGCGCCCGTCAACTTTCCCGCAATGGCGATAGCAACTGACGACGCCACCGCCACCAGGGCGGCGGCCGGCGGCGCGGAGAAGCGTGCCTACGTGAGGCAGATCTTCTCCGAGATCGCGCCCCGGTACGACCTTCTCAACCACGTCCTGAGTCTCAACATCGATCGCATCTGGCGGCGGAAAGCAATCGCCGATCTGGACGTCGGGCGCAATCCGGACGGCAGGTATCTTGATCTCTGCGCCGGCACGATGGATGTGAGTGTCGCGATCGCCCGCACCGCGGGTTTTCGCGGATCGATCGTGAGCGCCGACTTCGCCGAACCGATGCTGCGGAACGGGCGGGACAAGATCGGCGCATCGAGGATCGCACCGGTGGCCGCAGACGCACTCGAGCTGCCGCTCGCATCCGAATCCTTTGCTGGCGCGATAGTCGCGTTCGGAATCAGAAATGTCGCTGGACTCGATGCAGCGCTGTCGGAGGTACATCGGGTGCTGGAATACGGCGGGCGTTTCGTGATCCTCGAGTTTTCGCGACCTGATTCCGACCTGCTCAACAGCGACTACCAGCAGTACTTCACAAAGATTCTTCCCAGGATCGGAGCGCTGGTGAGCGGGCATCCCACAGCTTACAGCTATCTGCCCGAATCGGTCGAGCTTTCCGACGCGCGATGAGCTCGCGGAGCGCATGAGAGCGGCTGGCTTTCTGAATGTCAGTTGGCGCTCGCTCACTTTTGGCACCGTCGCGATCCACTCGGGGGAACGCAATTGAGCATCGACAGTCTCGGGCAGTTCATCGACGTCATAGATGGAGCTGGAGAGCTTGCGCGAATCTCCCATCCCGTCGCAGCGAAGCTCGAGCTGTGCGAGATCGCCGACCGGGTGATGAAGAGGCCGGGCGGAGGCCGGGCCCTGCTCTTCGAGAACGTGACCCTCGACGACGGGACGCGATCGTCCTATCCGGTGGCGATAAATCTCTTCGGGTCGATGACGCGCATCGCGCTCGCGCTCGGCGTTGAGAGCCTGGACGAGATAGGCGCGCGAATCTCGGAGATGCTGGCGCTCAAGGTACCTGACGGATTGATCGGGAAGCTCTCGCTTCTCCCGCGGCTGCTGGAGATCGCAAAGTTTCCGCCGCGCG
>JAHFCS010000023.1:2487-11793 GCA_023249395.1 Gemmatimonadota bacterium | reverse complement strand
CGAGCCAAGCATGGCTTTGGTCGTGCGTTCCGAAAGACGCGCGGCGGTTGGAGCGAGATTGTCGAGCCGCACGACACCGCCCGCACGTACCAGGCGCGCGAGCAACGCGGACGACACGTTGGATGAAACGTCGGGCGTTGCGCGCGCGACGATCGCCGCGAGCAGAACTTCCTCGGTGGATCGTCCTGCCGGCAGCGGCTGCACGCGAACCTGAACGTCAGGGTGCTCTTTGTTCCATTGGTTCGCAAGGAGCGTTGCAAGCTTCACTTCGGGCGGATTTGCCGCGGGCCAATAGGTGAGCGTGATCGGAGTTTTGTTGTCCTTTCCTTCGTTTATCTCGAGGCCAGCGGCGGTCCAGTGCAGCAGAATGCGTTCGCCGCCAGGGCCGGTGAACTCGCGCTGTTCCGGTACTTGAGCCAGCGAGATTGAGAGCTTGCCGACCGGGCGGTGGCGCATGTACTGCGCCGCGTCGGGATTTCGCGTAACGCTCTGCAGTGCGAGCAGCGACTCGATTGTTGACTCTGCCCCGGAGTTCCGGTTCACGTTCCGCGCGGATGGACCGTCTACTCCATCGAATGTCCGACCCGTGCGCTCGTCGTACATCACGACGCTGGCTGGGTTCGCCCCGAGGAGCCAGCCCGACGCCAGGCCCGCCAGGACGGCATATCGCCGGTTGCCTGTCGCTTCAGCAAGGGCGAGATATCCCCCAACGATGGGACTGACTCCGTACGCGATCTGCGGGAACCACTTCGCGGTTCCGTCCGGCGCAACTTCCGACGCGAACTGACCGGCGAGGAGAAACCGCGCCCAGAGCCCATCGGCTTCCTGTTTCGCCGCCGCGAGGAAATCAGGACGGCGAAGAATCACCGCAGCGGTGGCGAGCGCCTCTGTCGATCGGCAGCCCCAGGCGTGCCAGGGCGCATTCGCGCTGTCCAGCCGCGCACCCCATGGCGCAGCTGTGATGCTGCCCGCCGAGAGCGGTACGAGCATTTCGGCCATGCGCGCAGCAACCGCCGCACGAACTGGAGATGGATCTGCGCGCTCGAGGGCGAGCAATCCGAGCAGACCTTCCGAAGTGGCTGTCGCCGATCCGCCGATCAATCGTCCGGCATCGACCTCGCGCGTCATCCGCGCAACGGCGCGGTCGAGGACAGCCCGCAACGGGGGAACTCGATCCGCGTCCTTTCGTCCGAACACACGGACCGCCTCACCGAGCGCCCACACGCTGCGCGCCGCCCAGAACGACATGCTTTTCCGGCCGCTCGGGACTGAGCGGTTCGGGCGCCCGGCGGTGTCGATGAAGTTCACGAACTCTCCGTCTCCCTGTTCCATCGATACGACAAAACGAAGCAGGCCATCGATCTCGTCTCGAGTGTGCGTATCTCCGGTCTCTTCGTACGCACGGAGATAAAGCACGGCTGCGCGCGCGGCATCGTCCACGCTGGCGATGCCCTCCGAGCCGTCGCGCATCGGTGATCCGGTCGGACGGTAGTCGGGCGCGTCCGCGTAAAGGGCGACGACACGGACGGGCCGTTGATTCACTGACTCGTTCAAGGCGAGATGCTCGAGGTGGCCGAACCGCAACGTGAGCGGCGCCGGCTCGGTGCTCCGCGGAGGCGACACGGCGCCGCGGCCGCAGCCAGCTGCCGCGCACGTGACAGCGACCACGAGAAGAGATTTCATGTGTCGCGTTTCCGACGCTCCCTTTCGGCGATCGCACTGTCGATGGAATCGACGAGCGCCTCCCTGTTCACGCTTGCTCCCGCCACTGATACGTCAGCCGCGCCATAGTAAACGATGAGATCATCGCCACGGTCGACAAGGCCCTGCGGAAAAACGACGCGAACTCCATTTCTGAAGTTGGCCATGTCGACCTGCGGAAGTGGCCCGGCATCTATCTCATATGCAGCCTCCGGAGTGAGCGCGGGAGTATCGGAAACGAACACGGCTTTCTCGGGCGCATCGTGATCCAGCACGCACCAGCCCATCGAGTAAACGTTGCCTTCGCTGATTTCCGTCGCGCCATGAAAGGGAAACAGCCAGCCGAGTCGTGTCGAGATTGGCGGAGCGCCGGCACCGACGCGTGAGCTGCGCCAGGTGCCGCGCCTCGGTGATAACACTTCGACACCGGCTGCCGGCCATTCTTCCTCGAGCGAATTCACTCTGACGCATACGATACGTGGCATCGGACGGTGCAGTATCACGTACTTACCGCCGAGCTTCTCGGGAAAGACTACGCAGTTCTTGTTTTCCCCCTGAATTCGCGGGCCATGCCGTTGATATCGCGCCGGAGAGAGAAGATCGTCGGTTGTAATGAGGCACACTCGCGGCCCAGCCGGGGAGTAGCCGGTGTATGTGATCGCGTATCGTCCCTCATCCGCGAGGTAAGTGATTCGAGCGTCCTCAACGCCCCATTCTTCGTACGGTGCCTCGCGAGCTACGGCCGGCCCGTCGAGTATCTCATCGATCACACGGCCGTCGGACGAGAGAGCGAGCACAAGGCACGATCGTTTGGTGGCCTGTTCGAACACTCTCACCAGCAGCACCACGCGACCAGTAACGCGATCGACGCATGCGCCGGCGTTGAAAGCCCCGCTGGCGCTGGTAAACGTGATCTGCGATGGACTAATGATCGGGTTGGTTGCGAAACGCACGAGCGGCGAAATCACGACTGTCCCGCCAACCATTTCGCGTACAGCCGCTCGAAGTACGCGGCGGGAGATTCATAGTATTCGTCGGCGCTTACGTCCAGAACGGAAACGAGATTGCCGCGT
Organism: Gemmatimonadota bacterium; assembly: GCA_023249395.1. GTDB lineage: Bacteria > Gemmatimonadota > Gemmatimonadetes > Gemmatimonadales > Gemmatimonadaceae > UBA4720. The sequence continues at coordinate 9,019 of JAHFCS010000023.1, read as the reverse complement.
TCCAGCTCGCCGCTGTCGCGACGCTTCCTGAATTCGCGGAAAACGTCCGCGGCCGGCTTCTCACTTCCATCGGCGCGCACGAGTCCGAATGTGCGTTCGCGCACTGCCGTCGCCAAGGGCGGCCGAGTGAAGAGGCGCGGGTCATAGTCGCCATAGCACCAGGCGTAGGCGCCGGCGGCACCGGTTTCCACCAGTCGATCCAGCACGGATCGATAATACTCAGCCGCCTCTTCCTCGGAGGCGAGGTACTGAGCCAATGGTTGCCCGAGAAAATCGTCGGTGATCGTATTCCCCGGAGCGCCGAGCGGAGCCGTGCACAATCCGAATTCCTGCATCAGCGTCGGACGCTCATTTCCCGATAGGTCGGACGTCAATGCGCACGCAAATGGAACGAGCTCAGGGTCGAGGAACGATCGCGCGGTCCGGCAGTAAAGCGGGTATGCGTGCATGACGTTCTCGTCCGCGATAGTGGCGAGGTCATCGACACGCATGTGATTTTCCGTCGTCAGCGACGGAAGGTGGGCGCCAATCTGGACGGACGTGCCCGGTGCTGCATCCCTGATTGCTGCCGCCAGAACCGATGCCCACGTCCTGCCCGCGTCTCTCGAAGCCGGCCGCTGCGCATCGTCGACCTCGTTGGCGATATCGATCGCGCGCACCGACGAGTCTCCGGCGAGTGCGCGCGCGCAGCTTTCGACAAGCGAGATCTGAGAGCGCAGAAGCGATGCGTCCGAAAAAAGATCAGCGGGGCGTCCCTTTCCATTCAGCATCCATTCCGGCCACCAGATGCGGCCGCTCATGTTGAGGACGATAAGTGTGGGCACACTCCTGAGGCCGGCTTCCTTGACAGCTCCTCCCACCTGCACGAGCCGGTCGACCATTTGCGGATCCACGCCATCGGGACGCGGCAGGAAGTCCCGCGTCAGTGCGAAGAATCGCACCGTGTCAAAACCCATGTTGGCAATCTGCGCGAGCTCGTCCCTCACCTTGCCGAGATCGAATTCGCGCCACATGTACATCGCGCTTTCCCGCGGCCAGTAGTTGATCCCAAGCTCGAACGGTCGGGATGCATCGACGCTGGAAGTCCGGGCGGCGTCAGGGAGTGTGATCACGACATGCCGCTTAGAATTTCCTCGAGGGAAAGATCGGCGACGGCCGTCACTTCGTCCGCCGCGCCGTAATAGATACGGACCGCGTCGCCCTCGGCGAGCACGCCGCAGGTGAACACGACGCCGCCGTAGAAACCTGTGCGTTCATAGGGCGCGTCGGGCTCGAGGATCGGGGCGCGCGAGCGGGCAATGACGCGGGTCGGATCGCGACCATCCAATAGAAGAGCTCCCAGTGAATACCGGTGCGACGATCGGCCGACGCCGTGATACACCGCGAGCCACGCATCCTGCCCACCTGCGTTCACGCGAAACGGAACTGCGCCACCGCCGATCCTGTGATCATCCCAACGATCGTGGCGCGCTTGCGCGACGAAACTATGGTCGCCCCAGGACATCAGATCACGAGACCAGCCGATCCAGATCGCCGCGTCGCCCAATCCTTCGGGCATCGGGCGATGCAGTGCGGCATATCGACCGCCGATCTGTTCCGGAAATATCGTGACGTCACGGTTGGGAGGCGCAAAGATGATTCCGTGCCGCTTGAACGTGCGAAAATCGCGAGTCGAGGCGAGTGCGGTGGAAATCCCGTGCTGCGAAACGGCGGTGTAATTGATCCAGTATGTCCCGTCCAGAAAGGTGATCCGTGGATCTTCCACTCCGTACGACTCCAGCTCGGTGGCCGGCGAAATGGCCGGCGCGTCCTCGACGTCAAAATGAACTCCGTCCGTCGAGCGAGCTACGCGCAGATGGGAGAGCGACGTGAGCCACGTTCGCCCCTCGAAGACCACGATCCGCGGATCGCTCAGGTCGAGGCCCTTGGTGCCAGGCGCCCACCGCTGCACTTCGATGCTTCCGGAGCTCGGGTCGAAGGTTGCGGCGGCTACCTCGCCCCTCGAGTTCCGCAGCGGTGCCTCGGCCACGCGCAGGAGAAGCACGACATCGCTCTCATATCGTATGACACCGGGGTTGAACGCACCCACGATTTCCATGTCCGGCCGGGAAGGCCGAAGCATGCCGGGGCTGATGATCGGATTTTCGGGTGCGCGTCGAGCCGCCATAAGAGCGTTGATAGGCCGATGGGGGGATCGGAAGCTGAATACGGTGGCGCTAAACTAACCCGATACGCGGCGCATGCCGACGGAATTCTTTGCCGCTCACGCACGTGCCTCGGCTGGCTGTCATCTCGCCGCAGCCATACATTTGCCTCTAAAGGCAACACACATCTTCATCCGAGGAGTCACGCATGCCACTCAGGGACGGAAAGCGCTATTGCATGAATCACCCCAACACGCGCATGGGCCGTACGGAGCGATTCAAGGCGCTCGTGAACGTCGATGGAGCGACGACCTCAGGGACCGGCGGGACCATCGATCCCGGTTCGGGAATCATAGTCATGCCGTTCGTGTGCGAGGAATGCGGGTATCTCGAGCTCTATCTCGCCGACAAGACTCCTCAGGAAAAGAAATAGCCGCGAATGGCCACGCAGGTAGTTCAGCTGAGACGCCGCAAATGGGGAGAGACCATGCGTCCCGATTTGTGGTGGATCGAGCCGCTGATCGTCTTCACGATCCTCTCCTCGTTTCTCGGCTATGCTACCTGGGCAGCGTTTCAGAATACGCATTACGCGTACGGGAACTACCTCTCGCCCTTCTACTCACCGCTGCTGTTCTCAGAATTCCGTGAGAGCTGGTTCGGGCCCAAGCCTGGCGGGTGGCCCGGCTGGCTGCCGTTCTCACCGGCGCTGCTGATACTTCCTTTTCCGGCCGGATTCAGGCTCACCTGCTACTACTACCGCGGCGCGTACTACAAGGCATTCTGGTCCGATCCACCGAGCTGCACTGTCGGCGAGCCACGCACCGGATACAGGGGCGAGCGATCGTTACCGCTGGTCCTCCAGAATGTTCATCGATACTTCCTCTATTTCGCCCTCGCGTTTCTGGTATTCCTTTCCATCGATGTGTGGAAGGCGATGTGGTTCACCGACCCTGGCACGGGCGTGCGCCACTTCGGCATCGGCGTCGGGACGATTCTCCTCGTGGCGAATGTCATTCTCCTCGGCGGCTACACCTTCGGTTGCCATTCTCTGCGCCATCTCGTCGGCGGCTATGTGGACCGCCTTTCCGGGGCGCCGGCGCGAAAGAAGGCCTACGATTGCGTGAGCTGTTTTAATCGCGGACACATGCGATGGGCATGGGCAAGTCTGTTCATGGTCGCCTTCTGCGACATCTACATCCGCATGCTGTCGCTGGGGATCTGGCATGACTGGAGACTGCTGTAGATGGCCGACTATGAGACGAGCGCTCACGACGTTCTCGTCGTCGGAGCAGGCGGCGCGGGACTGAGGGCGGCGATCGAAGCTGCGGCTTCAGGAGCCCGCGTCGGCCTCGTCTGCAAGTCTCTCCTCGGAAAGGCGCACACCGTGATGGCCGAGGGTGGTGTTGCCGCGGCGCTGGCGAATGTGGACGAGCGCGACAACTGGCGGGTGCACTTCGCCGACACAATGCGCGGCGGGCAGTACATGAACAACTGGAGAATGGCCGAGCTTCACGCCCGCGAGGCGCCTGACCGCGTGCGCGAGCTCGAAGCGTGGGGAGCGGTTTTCGACCGTACACCCGACGGTCGCATTCTCCAGCGCAACTTCGGCGGCCACAAGTATCCCCGTCTCGCGCATGTCGGCGACCGCACCGGGCTCGAGATGATCCGTACTCTCCAGGACCATGCGATCCATCTCGGGATCGACATCCACATGGAGTGCACGGTCGTTACGCTGCTCAAAGACGGCGACCGGATCGCCGGCGCATTCGCGTATGACCGCGACCGCGGGCGGTTCAAGGTCTTCGCCAGCCGGGCCGTGGTTCTGGCGACCGGCGGCATCGGCCGCGCCTACGACATCACCAGCAACAGCTGGGAGTACACGGGAGACGGCCAATCGCTCGCCTATCGCGCCGGAGCCGCGCTTCAGGACATGGAGTTCGTGCAGTTTCACCCGACCGGGATGGTCTGGCCGCCGAGCGTGAAGGGAATTCTCGTGACCGAGGGTGTGCGCGGTGAGGGAGGGATACTCGTCAATCGCGACGGCCGCCGCTTCATGTTCGACGACATCCCCGAGAACTACCGCAGCCAGACGGCGGACAACGAAGAAGAAGGGTGGCAGTACGTGATGGGAGACAAGAATGCCCGCCGGCCCCCCGAGCTGCTGACGCGCGATCACGTCGCGCGCTGCATAATGCGCGAGGTGCGGGAAGGGAGGGGAAGCCCTCACGGCGGCGTGTTTCTCGACATCTCGTGGATCAAGTCGCGGATCCGCAACGCGCCCGAGCACATCAGGAAGAAGCTTCCGAGCATGTACCACCAGTTCAAGCAGCTCGCCGACATCGACATCACGGCGGAGCCGATGGAAGTCGGCCCGACGACGCATTACATGATGGGGGGAATCCGCGTCGATGGCGACACGCAGATGTCCACACTTCCCGGACTGTTTGCCGCCGGCGAGTCAGCGGCCGGCCTTCACGGTGCCAACCGACTCGGCGGCAATTCGCTCTCGGATCTTCTCGTATTCGGCAAGCGGGCGGGCGAGCACGCGGCGATGTTTGCCGCCGACTCTCCGGCGGTGCGAGTCACCGCGGATGATGTCGAATCAGCGGCGGCGGCGTCGCTCGAGCCATTCGAGCGGGCAATGATTGAACAATCCACCGAGGGGCCGTACCAGGTGCAGTACGCCCTCCAGGAGATGATGCAGGAGCTCGTCGGGATCGTCCGGCGCGAGGAGGAGATGCGACGCGCGCTCGACGGAATAGCGACTCTCAGGGCGCGCGCCGCCCGAGTGGGTGTGACTGGAAACAGGGAATACAATCCGGGCTGGCACACGGCACTCGACCTCCGGAACCTGTTGACCGTCGCCGAGGCTATTACTCGCTCGGCGCTGGAGCGCAAGGAGAGCCGCGGCGGCCACTTTCGCGACGATTTTCCGGAAAAGAATCCTGTCTACGCAGACTTCAACATCGTCGTCACCCGCGGCACTTCGGGAGACATGACCGTAAGTCGCGTGCAGATTCCCCCGATGCGCCGGGATCTCACGGAGATCGTGGAGGAGAATAAGTGACCGCGGGTGGAACGACGAGCGTCTCGCGGGAGATTGTCGAGAGCGGACAGCGCGCTGCCGAACGAAGCGGCGAGAGCGCCGGTGGGGAGTCGAAGCGTGCGGCCTTCCGCGTGTGGCGCGGTGACTCCTCGGGCGGCGCGTTCGAGGAGTACACGACGTCCGTCTCGGAGGGAATGGTCGTGCTCGACGCCATCCATCAGATCCAGGCAGAAAGCGCCAACGACCTCGCCGTCCGCTGGAACTGCAAGGCCGGCAAATGTGGCTCCTGCTCGGCGGAAGTGAACGGCATGCCGCGACTGATGTGCATGACGCGGCTCAACGACCTGGATCTCGAAAAGGCCGTCACCGTCGAGCCGATGCGCGCTTTCCCACCGGTAAGGGACCTCGTGACCGACGTATCGTGGAATTTCGCCGTGAAGAAGCGGATCGCGAAGTTCAAACCCCGCATTCCCGACGCTCCCGACGGTACCTGGAGGATGGCGCAGTCCGACGTTGACCGCGTTCAGGAGTTCCGGAAGTGCATCGAATGCTTTCTGTGCCAGGACACCTGCCACGTGCTTCGCGATCACCAGAAGCACGATGAGTTCATCGGACCCCGCTTTCTGGTCCATGTCGCAGCGCTCGAGATGCACCCGCTCGACATCGAGAATCGCGCGGCCGAGCTGCGTCAAGCTTACGGCATCGGCTACTGCAACATCACCAAATGCTGTACGAGAGTCTGTCCCGAAAACATCACCATCACCGACAATGCGATCATTCCACTGAAGGAGCGCGTGGTCGACGAACACTATGATCCGCTCAGGCGGCTCGTTCGCCTCTTCCGCAGGAAGTCCTGAGTGTTAATGCCGAGGCGAGCAAGGGGGAACGAATGTTCCAGCTGAAACCGATCTCGCGCGACGCCATTCCGCGGGCGATCCACAAAGCCGAGCGTTATCGGCTGCTCAATCAGTCATGGGCGGCGGAGAGCATCTGCCTCGACATTCTCGAAGTCGATCCGGAGAATCAGCAGGTGCTGGTGATGCTCGTACTCGCTCTTACCGACGTGGACAGCGGTGTCGCCGCGTCCGGCGTGAAACGCGCGAGGGAGTATCTGGCACGCATTGCCGACGAGTATCAGCGGGCGTACTACACTGGCATGGTTGCCGAGCGGCGCGGCCAGTCCCTGCTCGCGAGCGGAGGAATGGGTTCGGGGGGAATGGCCTATGACTCGCTCCGTGAAGCGATGACCTGGTACGAAAAGGCGGAGGCGATCAGGCCGCCCGGAAACGACGGCGCAATCCTCCGCTGGAACACCTGCGTGCGAGTTCTCAGCGGCAACAGT
>JAHFCS010000023.1:0-2477 GCA_023249395.1 Gemmatimonadota bacterium | reverse complement strand
CCAATTGATCGTCGGTTGTTCGACGTTCGAGCAAGCCTGTACATTTGCCAGGTAGCCTCGCGAGGCGGAGGGGGATGTTTCAGCGGACGCCGCGGGTGAGAACCGATCTTCGCGGGCAGCTTCAGGCATTGCTCGGGGCGACGTACAAGATCGAGCGCGAGCTCGGCGGCGGCAGCATGGCTCGCGTGTTCATCGCCACTGAGTCCGCCCTCGGCCGGCGGGTCGTTGTGAAGGTCCTTCCCCCGGAGGTCGCCGCTGGGGTGAAGGTCGAGAGATTCAAGCGCGAGATACAGTTTCTCGCGCGGCTCAATCACCCCCACATCGTTCCGCTACTCGCTGCGGGGGGCGACGGCGCTCTCTCGTACTATGTGATGCCCTTCATGCAGGGAGAATCGCTGCGCGCCCGCATCGTCGCCCACGGCGCGCTCCCCGCAGGCGAGGTGGTGCGGACGCTCCGCGAAGTCGCATCCGCACTTGCATTCGCGCATCAGAGCGGCATCGTCCATCGCGACATCAAGCCGGACAACGTCCTCATCACCGGCGGCGCGGCGATGGTCACCGACTTCGGCGTCGCAAAGGCGCTCTCGGTCTCGACCGGCGATGGCGATCCCAATGCACTGACTTCGCTCGGCATCGCGCTCGGAACCCCCAGCTACATCGCACCCGAGCAGGCGTCCGCCGACCCCACCAGCGATCACCGCGCCGACATTTACTCCTTCGGGGCGATGGCCTACGAGATGCTTTCCGGCAGACCGCCATTTTCCGCGCGAACGCCGCAGGCGATGCTCGCGGCTCATATCACCGAGGACGCCGAGCCGCTGATAGAGCGCGTGCCCGACGTTGCCCCGGCACTCAACTCTCTCGTCATGCGCTGTCTCGAGAAGCTGCCGGCGAACCGCCCGCAGACAGCAGACGAGATCGTAAATCTTCTCGACAACATCGTGCTGACCCGGAACGCGGCAGTAACGCCTTCCGGTGCCGCCGGGGCATATCAGGGGGAAGCCCCCGAGTCTACAGAGCCGCTCCTGCGAAGCACGGCGAATGCGGCGTCCTACCGGCGGTACCTTCTGGTCCTCGGCGTCATTGGGTTGATCGCTCTGGTTTTCCTGGCGAAATGGCTTCTCGGGCGCGACCAGGACTCGCCTGGCGGTACGGTGGCCGGGGGCACATCGGCGAGCAAGTCGATCGCCGTCCTGCCACTTGTCAACGTCAACGGCGATTCGCTGAATGAGTATTTCTCCGATGGAATGAGCGACGAGATCATGGTCGCGCTCAGCAAGGTACCGGGACTGCGCGTGGCGTCGCGGACATCGGCGTTCGCGTTCAAGGGAAAGCGGCTCGACGCCCGTGAGATAGGGCGTCGCCTCAACGTCGGCGCGCTGCTCGAAGGGACTGTGCGCCGCGACGGCGAAAACCTCCGCGTGAATGTCCAGCTCACCAACGTCGCCGACAATCTGGCGTTGTGGTCGGACTCCTACGAGCGGCGAATGAAGGATGTGTTCGCGGTACAGGACAGCATATCCCAGGCAATCGTCGCCGCATTGTCGCTCACCCTTTCCGGCGCAGATTCGGCGCGTCTCGTCAAGCGCGGCACCGACCAGGTCGCCGCGTACGATCTCTACCTCAAAGGCCGGTTCTTCGTCGGCAAGAACACCGAGCGCGACATCAGGAAGGGGCTGGATTATTACGAGCAGGCTCTGATCGGCGATCCGAAGTACGCCCGCGCATCAGCGGGCGTCGCGTACGCGTGGATCGCTCTGGCCGACGACTACGTCGCCCCGCGGGAAGCGTATCCCCGCGCCAAGTCGGCCGCGCTCGACGCAATCCGGATTGACCCGACCCTCGCCGAGGCGCGCGCAGCGCTCGGTGCAGTCCACCTCTGGTACGACTGGGACGTCCCGAGCGCATCGCGCGAGCTTCAGGCCGCGATTCGTCTCGACCCGAACGGCGTCTATGCGTACCGGTATTACGGCAATCTTCTCAAGGCGACCGGAAAATTCGATTCCGCGCTCGCAGTGATTCGGCGCGCCCAGCAGCTCGAGCCGCTGTCGCCCGGGCGCACCAATTCGGTCGCGCTCATGTATACGACACTCGGCAAGTACGACCTCGCAATACATGAGGCGAGACAGGCACTCGAGATAGATCCCAACTACGCCGACGCATTCCTGGCGATTGGAAACGCGCTTCTCGCGCAGCGGAAGCCGGCGCAGGCGATTGCCGAATTCAGCCGCGCGCCAAAAATGGGAAACAGAATGCAGTCGGGGATCGCTTCGGCGGAAGCGATGCTCGGCCGGCGGGACGCAGCGTTGAGAATCGTGCGCGGCCTCGAGGCTGAGACGGGACAGCACTATATCGGGCCCGAGGTGATAGCAGCCGTCTATTTCAATCTCGGCGATCGCGACAAGGGCTTCGAGTGGCTCGAGAAGGCCTATGACGCACGGTCCGCCTACATGGTGCTTCTGCGATCAGACCGGCGA